>JBKPNP010000633.1:0-2312 GCA_046732775.1 Acidobacteriota bacterium | reverse complement strand
CTCGACGTAACCTGGAAGCACATTGAACACGGCAGACGGCGCGCCCGCGAAGCGAACGCGGAAGACCGGGTGCGCTTTCATCACGGTACCGCTATTGAACTGCCCTTCCCTGACAACAACTTCACACACGTTCTAAGTATTGAGGGACCGGAACACTTCGACACCCGTGAAGCGTTCTTGCGGGAAGCGCATCGCGTGTTGCAGCCGGGAGGTGTGATTGCGATGGCCGACTTCATCGTCAAGAACCCGCCACGAAATCCGTTGGAAAAACTTGTCGCTGAAGCCGCGCGAAAGCTTTGGCAAGTGCCACGAGCCAACGTCTACTCAGGTGAAGTCTACCGGCAAAAAATGGAGGCCGCGGGTTTTGAACAGGTTGAGCTTGAAGAGATCGGGGCGTCGGTAATTCCTGGTTACTACTCCGAACAAATGCGGCCGGAGTCAATTCGTGCGATTAGCAAGATTCGCGGCTTCGCGCTCGCCCGGCTCGGTCTGTTACTTGATGTCGCGGTTTATCGTGGCTTTACGATGGGTCTGCTTGAGTATGTGCTGGTGCGCGGCGTTCGAGTTTGAGTTGTGACGCCTCGGCCGCTTCACGAGCATCTTTCGTTCGCACAGTCTCAATTCCGAAGCGCAGTAGCACCGCTTCCAGCCTCCGGAAAAACTTCAGCTTATTCAGCAATGGATTCAGCCAGCCATTGGTGATGCAGTAGTTGATGTCAAACGGCTGCGTGTGATGCAGTTTGTGATGCGCCGGCCCCAGCACCAGATGGTGGCGTTGCAGCCAACGCGCAAACGACGACGGACTTTCCTGGTGCGCCCATTTATGAAACTGGTTCGTGGCAACGGCCGCGGCACTCATCAGCGCAAACGAAATTACTGCGAATGATAGCCACAACGACTCCGGCAACAACCACATCAGGTAAAGACAACCCGCCAGCGCCGGCACGCTGAGAATACAAACGTTGCCCGTAGTCTCCACCAACCCATGGGTGCAGATATCGCGCGGGTAAACGTGGTGCAGTCGAAACGGTTTCACCAGACTCGGCCCAATGATGCGCATATCTTCGGAGCCGTAAGTGTCAGCAGCCCAGTGGACGAGTCCCGAGATGAAATCGCCACCGACGATGCCCAACGGGACCGCGAGCCCCACTAGCCACCACAGTTCGAGCTCATAAAGATGCGAGCCGGCCCAGTGCAGATTCAGGATGAAGACGATTGGGAACAGCAGTAAGGTTGAATGTTCCAGAAATGAATGAAGCGGCCCGGAGTGTTCCACCACGCCGCTGTATCCCGAAGCCGGTCTGTTGAGATTGTCCTTTGCCGCAGCCCGCATAATCAATTTCGCCACACAAGTCAGACGAGATCGCTCCCGCTGATGTCCCACTGTTGGAAATCCTGATACTGCTCAGTCGACTAATTTACGGTTACTGCCCTAAGTTCGGATGTTTGGGATGAAGAATATAGTAAGATTATTCCGTCAACCCTAAAAAAAGCAATCGCATTTTGTGTTTTCCGACCCGAAGCCTAATACGTCGGTTTGTGCCAAATGGATCAACTTTCACACGTGGACGAAGAAGGTCGCGTCAGGATGGTCGACACGAGCGACAAGCTGCCGACTACGCGCAATGCGGTCGCATCCGCACGCGTGCTGATGGCGCCTGACACCGTTTCTGCTTTACGCGAGCATCGGACGCCGAAGGGTGATCCGCTCGAAGCGGCGCGGCTTGCCGGCATCATGGCTGCAAAGCGGACGGCTGAGTTAATACCGCTGTGTCATCCGCTGCCGCTGACTCATGTCGAGGTGAAGGCTACGATCGCAGACTTCGGCGTTTCCATTGAAACCAGCGTTTCGACGAATGCGCAAACCGGGGTTGAAATGGAAGCGCTGACCGCGGCCGCAATCGCGGCGCTGACGATTTACGACATGTGCAAAGCGCTGGATAAAGGAATCACGATTTCGGACGTCCGATTGGAGCGCAAGACCGGGGGAAAATCCGGCGACTATGTGCGCGCCTGAATTTTGGCGCGGCAGATTGCCCTTCCTTTAGGAGGGCGTTCACATACTTGACTCACCCAGCCCGCGGAGCGGGCGATAGCATAAAGCCTGGGGCGTTAGCCCCAGGAATGAATTAGCGAGAATTCGCCGAGCCCGCGAAGCGGGCGATAGTGCTCATGATTATCTGTTACGCCGCCTTTTCCGCATCACAATTTCATCCGACGCGCTGTCGCCCGCTCCGCGGGCTTGCGAGGGTTTTACGGCTCGATTCCTGGGGCTAACGCCCCAGGCTTTATGCTGCCGCCCGCTTCGCGGG
>JBKPNP010000632.1:0-5512 GCA_046732775.1 Acidobacteriota bacterium | reverse complement strand
CGAAGGCGAGCAGGCGAGTGCAGTTGCCAGGAAGTTTAAGACCGAACATCACGAGATTCCGGTCAACATTTCAGAGCCCCTTGAAATGCTCGATCTGGTTAGTTCCTTTGATCAGCCCTTCGGAAATCCGACCTTCTACCTGATGCACTTGATTTCGAAAGCAGCGCGTCCCCACGTAACTGTGGCTTTATGCGGGGCAGGCGGCGACGAGCTTTTCGCGGGCTATCCGCGCCATCGCGCCGTCGGGCTGGCACGCTCGCTGAATTGGGTGCCGGATTTCTTGTTCGCGGGTGCCGGTCAAGCCCTCGCCATGTTCTCTGATAATTACCGCACGGCTGGGTTGCGCCGCGCGCGTCAATTCGTCAGCGGCAGGGACAAAGACTTCGCCAGACAGTACGTCAACTGGACTTACTTCTTAACGGCAGCAGAGAAGGCGAAGTTATTGAATAGCGTCGCGCAAGCTGGTGCTACGAATGGCGGAGCCTATCTGCCTTCCGAACGCATCGTGCGGCAATACCTGAACGGGGGCGCAGCGCGAGATGCCGGCAACAGCGTGCTCGATGTCGATGTGCAAACGTTCCTGCCCGACAACGTACTCGAATACACCGACAAGATGAGTATGGCGGTGGGTTTGGAAGTTCGTGTGCCGTATCTCGATTACCGCGTCGTCGAGCATGCCCATTCGTTGCCTTTTGATTTCAAATTGAAGGGCAGCGTCGGCAAGAGGATTCTGCGCGAGACGTTTGCCGATTTGCTGCCGCCGGAAGTTCAAGGTCCGAAGCGCGGCTTTAACTTTCCTTTGGCGACGTGGATGCGCGACCAGTTCGACGGCTACTTTGATGAGCACCTCAATGCAGAGAATGTTCGATCGAACGGTCTGTTCAACTGGGATTACATTCAGGTCCTTCGACATGAACATCGAAGCGGGAAGAATGATAATTCGTATCCCTTATTTGCATTAATCATGTTTGACACATGGTTTCAAAAGTACATAAGAACCTAGCTTGGGTTGAGTCTTCCGAAGTCGGAAAGAGGCACACCATTGAGGTACAGAGAACACGGAGAGCGCGCAAAGAGCCAAAGCAGAAACGGGATGCTCGAGCTTGAAACTTGAAACTGGGAACTTTTTTAAACATTGAATTCACTTAAAACAGAGGTCAGACAATTTTGGGAGCACGTTCCCTGTGGCGCAGGCGACGTCACGCAAATCGAAGAAGGCAGTCTTGCTTTCTTTGAAGAGGTCGAGCGGCAGCGATACAGCGGCGATGATTTCATGCGCGAGGTCGTTGGCTTCGACGATTGGAAGGGGAAAAAGGTGCTGGAGGTCGGCTGCGGGCTAGGGACTGATTTGTTGCAGTTCGCTCGTGGCGGCGCTGAAGTCTACGGCATTGACCTGACTGAGAAAGCCGCGAAGCTGGCCAGAAAGCGTCTTGGTCTTTACGGCCTGCAGGGAAGTATTTCAATCAGCGATTCAGAAACGCTGCCTTTCAAATCGGACTCATTTGATCTCGTTTATTCCTGGGGCGTAATTCACCACACTCCCGACACCGAGGCGGCGGCGAAGGAAATTTTGCGCGTTTGCAAACCAGGTGGCCAGGTGATGGTGATGCTTTATCACCGCCGCTCAATCCTCGCGCTGCAGGCGTGGCTGTTTTACGGACTGCTCCGTGGCAAGCCTTTCAAGACACCAAGCCAGGTCGTTTCCGAACGCGTCGAGAGTCCGGGAACTAAGGTGTACACACCCAAAGAAGGCCGGCAATTGTTTTCCGGTCTTAGTTCGGTTCGCATTAAGAGAATTGTGACGCGATACGATTTGCGCATCGGCAGACGTTTGTTTCTGCCCTCGTGGGTGCGGCAAATCGTTCCCTCCCGTTTTGGTTGGTTCATGGTTTTGGAAGGCCAAAAGACATAGGCCTGTATCCAAGTTTCAAGTTTCAAGTTCAGAGTTTGCGGCTTCAAGATGCGAAAGCGGCTTGAAACCCGGAACTTGCAACTTGAAACATTTTTAAGGAGTCAGCATTGAGCAAGATAAAAGCAGCAGTGGTGGGCGCAGGATTGATAGCGGGCAAGAAGCATATTCCGGCGTTCATGCGACATAAGGACAAGGTTGAACTCGCAGCCCTTTGTGATCTGAATCAGGAGGGCGCCAATAAGCTGGCCGCGCAGTTTGGCGTGCCGCGCGTTTATTCGGACATCGCGGAGATGATTGAAAAAGAGAAGCCGGACCTGGTTGATATTTGTACGCCTCCCAAAACACATGTTCGCCTGGCGGTTGAAGCTATGAATCGGGGCTGTAATGTTCTGATTGAAAAGCCGATGGCTTTGAGCGTGGCGGAATGCGATGAGATCGTCGAAGCCTCAAAACGAAATGGTGTCAAAGTCTGTGTGGGTCATAGCGACCTCTTCTATTATCCCTTCATGGAAGCGAGAGAGCTGGTGGCGAGCGGGGCAATCGGTGCGTTTCGCGGGATGCGGATCATGCTCTCGACACCAACCGACTACATGACTTCACGCCAGGATCATTGGGCGCACAAACTTCCGGGCGGAGTGATCGGCGAGAGCGGGCCACACATTGTTTACATGACGCTCGCGTTCATCAACCCGATTCGCGAAGTCAGCGTTGACGCGATGAAGGTGCTCGACTTTCCCTGGTCACGCTATGACGACTACCGGATAAACTTGATTGGCGACAAAGCCATTAGTTCAGTGTCGCTGACTTACACGACCAACCAGTGGGCAGCGCGTTTGGAGATTCTTGGTGAAAAGGGAATTCTCACGTTGGACCTCGAGGCGATGTACCTCGTGAACAGCAATCGCCCGAAACTGAGTGCAGTTCCAGTCGCGCTCTCAATTCTGGGTGAGTCGGGGCAGATAGTGCACAACCTGGTTTCGAAGGGTCTGCGCCTCGCGGCCGGCAAATATGAGAATACGCATGACATCATCGTCAGTCGTTTTGTGGACAGCATTGCGAACAACACGGAATCGCCGGTGACCGCGGAGGAAGGCCGCGAGGCGGTAAGGGTGCTCAATATGATTGTCGACAAACTGGACGGCAGGCAGCCGGCAGCCGCAGCCGGGCGACCACAGGCGTCAATGGCGGAGCATGCTGCCACGAACTAACGAGTTTGGAACGCGCCTGTCCCCGCTGCATTGCTGTAATGAAGCGGGGGGCAGGCCCCCAATCCGCAATCCGTAACCATGTGTGGCATTTGTGGAGCTATTGATTTCTCGGGCGCGTTCAGCGCAGCCGAAGTGGTGCGTCAGATGACGCCGACGATGCAGCACCGTGGGCCGGACGATGAAGGGATTGCGGAGTTCGGATTTCGGAATGCGGATTCAGGGACGAGCTTCGGCGAGGGCTCTCTATCTTTGGGAATGCGGCGGCTGAGCATCATTGATATCGAAGGTGGACATCAGCCGATCTTCAATGACGACCGAACAGTCGGCGTCATACTCAACGGCGAAATTTATAACTTCCAGGAGTTGCAAAAGCAGCTGGCTGAGCGCGGCCATAAGTTTCATACGCGGTCTGATTCGGAAGTAGTGGTGCGTGGGTATGAAGAGTGGGGCGCGGAATGTGTCGAGCGTTTGCAGGGAATGTTTGCGCTGGCGGTGTGGGATGGCCGCGCCAAGGGCGCGGAGTTCCGAGTTCCGAGTTCCGAGTTCCGAGTTCAAACGCACGAACACCACAGAGGCACAGAGGGCACTGAGGGCGCACAGAGGACTGAACTCGAAACTCGAAACTCGGAACTCGAAACTCGTACGGCAGGGGAGTTGTTTCTCGCGCGCGACCGCATGGGCATCAAGCCGCTGTATTACTACGCGCCGGGGTTCCGAGTTCCGAGTTCCGAGTTTCGAGTTCAAACACGAAACGAATTCCTAACTAACTCGGAACTTGGAACTCGAAACTCGAAACTGGGTTCTTCCGAACCCGGAACTCGAAACGCGAAACTCGAAACTTTCCTTTTCGCTTCCGAGGTTCGCACGTTGCTCGCGAGTGGGCTGGTGCGGCGCAAGCTTTCGCGCGACGCGGTCGAAAGTTATTTGCTGTTTGGTTCAGTCAGTGAACCGTTGACGCTGATTGAGGATGTGTTGTCGTTGCCGCCGGGGCATTGTATGACGATCAATCTTGATGAGGGCGCGGTTAAGGTTGAGCGGTACTGGAGCGTCGGCGAAGTTTCGAGTTCCGAGTTCGTAGTTTCGAGTTCGAACGGAAAAGCGGGGGCAGGCCGCCTTCCTGACCCTGAGACTACGGGAGGCCGCCCTGACGGTGAGACTAAGAGCGAGCCAGCCAAGCGCGTGCGCGAGTTGCTAGAGCAGAGTGTGCGCGGGCACTTGATTGCTGATGTTCCGGTTGGCGTGTTTCTGAGCAGCGGCATTGACTCCACCGCACTCGCCGCGCTCGCCAGCCGCGAGGTTTCCGGACTTCACACTTTCACGGTCGCGTTTCCCGAAGGAGAGTTTAGTGAGGCTGCGATTGCGCGCCGCACAGCGAAAACTTTCGGGACGACGCACAGCGAAGTGATGTTGAGCGGCGATGAGATGCTGGCGCGTCTCGATGAGGCGGTCAGCGCCCTCGACCAGCCGACGATGGACGGCATTAACACCTACTTCGTTTCCGCCAGCGCGCGCGCGGTCGGGCTGAAGGTGGCGCTGTCGGGGCTCGGCGGCGATGAAGTGTTTGGCGGCTACAACAGTTTTCGTCGCACGCCGCAGTACCAGCGCATGGCGCGCGCGGGGGAATTCATGCCGGCGGGTGTGCGCTCGGCGATGGCGGCGGCAATGTCCGGTACGGCTGGACGTTTAATGTCCGGCGACGCGTCGCGGAAACTAAGTTCGCTTTGGAAAGACTCGGATTCGTTACCTGATCCCTACTACTTCAATCGTCTGCTGTTCACACCGCCGCAGGTTGCGAGCCTGATGCGAGGTGAAGTGGGAGCCCATTCGCCCTGGCGCGATCGGTTGACGTCGAGCTCGCAAAGCGCGCGGCAGTTGGATTCGTTTGCGGCAGTGTCATGTATGGAGATGGACTCGTATCTGGTGAATACGCTGTTGCGCGACACAGATTCGATGAGCATGGCCCATTCGCTGGAGGTGCGTGTGCCGTTTCTCGATCACCCGCTGGTTGAGTATGTAACGCGTCTGCCGCAGCAAGTGAAGATTGGGGATGGCCGGCCGAAAGCGTTGTTGATCGCGGCGCTGGCTGAGCTATTGCCGGATGAAGTGGTGAACCAGCCGAAGCGTGGTTTTACTTTTCCGTGGTCGGAATGGCTGCGCGGTCCGCTGAAGCAGAAGGTTGAAAGTGGGCTTTCGGATCTCGCGCCGGCACTCGCTGAGATCGTTGACGCGAACACTGCGCGCGGTGTTTGGCGCGACTATCTTGATGGGCAGACGAGCTGGTCGCGACCATGGGCGTTGTACGTTTTGAATGCCTGGGTCAAACAACATGTATAAGTTTCAAGTTTCAAGTTTCAAGTTTCAAGTCAGAACCGGGCATTGGGTCGCTCTGAGT
>JBKPNP010000631.1:0-4838 GCA_046732775.1 Acidobacteriota bacterium | reverse complement strand
AGATCGTAAGTGGCGATACGCGGCGAGGGCACCAGCAAGCGGCGCTCGCAGCCATGTTCCTTCTCAACGCCGCCGTTGAAAAAGTAAGTTACGTGCGCGTATTTTTCCGTCTCTGCCAACCGGTAATTCCGAACGCATAGCTTCTCCCAAACTTCAGCGAGCACATTTTTATGATCGCGCGGCGGAAATGCCACAGCGAGTGGAAACGAACGATCGTAAACGGTAAAGCAGACCAGACGAACGTGCGGACCATGCGTAACGTCAAATTCCTGAAAACCTGGAACTGCCAAAGCTCGTGAAAGCTGCCGCGCACGATCGGGGCGGAAATTGAAGAAGACAACGCCGTCGCCATCCTCCATAACCCCAAGTGGCTCGCCGTTAGCGTTTACGATAACAATTGGTTCAACGAATTCGTCCGTGATTCCCTGTCCGTATGAATTCTTGACCGCGGCAATCGGATCGGTTGCGGGCTGGCCTTTCCCCTTGACCAGCAGGTCGTAGGCACGCTCAGTTCGCTCCCAATGTTTGTCGCGATCCATGGCGTAGTAACGACCGACGACGGACGCAATGCGACCGCAACCAATCTCGGCAATGTTCTTCTGTAGTTGCTCGAGGTAATGGACTGCCGATGACGGTGGCGTGTCGCGACCATCGAGAAAGCAATGAACAAAGACGCGATCGAGACCGCTGAAACGAGCGAGCCTCAGCAAGGCATAGAGATGCTCTTGCGAAGAGTGGACCTGTCCGTCAGAAAGCAGGCCCATGAGGTGGAGGTTCTTGCCGTTCCTTTTAACTTCATCAATCGTCGCCAATAACACTTCATTGCGCGCAAACTCACCTGTCGCAATGTCGTGATCGACGCGCGAGACGTCCATGCGTATCACCCGGCCCGCGCCAATGTTCAAATGACCAACTTCGGAATTCCCCATCACATCGGCCGGCAGACCGACGCGAGTGCCTGAGGCTTCGAGCAGGGTTTGTGGATATTTTTCGCAGAGCTCGTCGTAGTAAGGCGTTGCGGCGAGCGCAATAGCGTTGCCCTCCCGATTCGGTGAGTAGCCCCAGCCGTCAATGATGATTAATGCCAGCGGTCCGCGTTTCTGATTCAATCAATTCTCCCCAGCATCTAACGGTCGTTCCAGTAATCCGGGCTCTCCTGCATCGTCGGATCGGGCCGTTCCATCCAGCGCTCGGGACGATGGAGAGGAATGAAGCCGTAACGCGCGTACAGCGAATGCGCATCTTTGGTCGCCAAAACCCAACGCCGAAAACCCTGCAAACGTGGATGCGTCAAAATCACTTCCATTAACCACTTCGACAGCCCATGACCGCGCTCTTCAGCCAACACAAACACGTCAGCAACCCAGGCGAAGGTTGCGAAGTCAGTTACGACACGCGCGAACCCGACCTGCTTATCGCCGCGATAGAGTCCGAAATTAAACGAGTTATCGAGGGCGCGTTGCACGACTTCAACTGCGCGTCCCTGCCCCCAGTAAGATTGGTTGCAAATGAAATCGTGGATTACTTGAATGTCGAGGCGATCGTCGTGAGTGCTAATCGTGTACTCGCCGCGCTGCCACTCGCGTATTTCGGCGTCGTCGCGTTCGTTAACTTCCATGTGCGTAATTAGCGGGTTGCGTTAGCAGCTGCATCTCCAGACGCAGGTTGCAACTGATAGAACGCGGCACGGCCGGGATAACGAGCGGCGGTTCGCAGGTCTTCCTCAATGCGTAGAAGTTGATTGTATTTTGCGATGCGATCGGTTCGTGAAAGCGAACCCGTTTTAATTTGACCCGCGTTTGTACCCACGGCGAGGTCGGCGATAAACGGATCTTCGGTTTCGCCTGATCGATGTGAGATGACGGCGGTTCGCCCGTTCGTTTTTGCCAACTCAATACAGTCCAGCGTCTCGGTCAACGTGCCAATCTGGTTAACCTTAATCAGAATCGAGTTCGCTACTCCAAGGTCAATGCCCTTGCGCAGAAATTCGGTATTGGTGACAAACAGATCGTCGCCTACGAGTTGCACCGTGCGGCCGAGTTCGTCGGTTAACGTTTTCCAGCCCGTCCAATCGTTCTCTGCCATTCCGTCTTCGATAGAAATAATTGGATACGTGGCCGCCCAGCTTTTCCAAAACTGCACCATCTCGTCGCTGGACAGCTTGCGCTTGTCGCTCTTCTTAAAGACGTAAGATTTCCCGTCGTAAAACTCGCTGGCCGCCGGATCGAGCGCGAGCAAACAATCTTTGCCGGCGCTGTAACCGGCGCTGCCGACCGCCTCCAGGATCGTCTCAATCGCTTCCTCATTTGAACGAAGGTTGGGTGCGAAGCCGCCTTCGTCTCCGACGCTGGTCGCATAACCTTTCTTTTTCAGCACGGCCTTGAGGGAGTGAAAAATCTCAGTGCCCATGCGCAGGGCCTCGGAAAAGTTCTCGGCGCCAACCGGCACGATCATGAACTCCTGAAAGTCGACGTTGTTGTCAGCGTGGGCCCCGCCATTGATGATGTTCATCATCGGCACCGGCAGCGTGCGTGCGTTCGGCCCACCCAGATATTTGTAGAGCGGCACATCCAGATACGCCGCGGCAGCCCGCGCAGTCGCCAGTGAAACGGCGAGCAGCGCGTTTGCTCCTAATTTCGACTTAGTCGACGTACCGTCCAGTTCGATCAGCGCTTGATCGATCTCCGCCTGATCGAGCGCGTCCATGCCGTCCATTTCGGGCGCGATGATCTCGTTAACGTTTCGTACCGCATCCAAAACGCCTTTGCCGCCGTATCTCTGGTCGTCGCCGTCGCGCAATTCGACGGCTTCATGCTCGCCGGTGGACGCGCCTGAAGGAACTGCAGCACGGCCCACCTCGCCACCGACGAGCGTCACCTCAGCCTCAACGGTCGGGTTACCGCGGGAATCCAAAATCTCGCGCGCTTGAACAGCCTCAATCCAGCTCATTTTTTTGGCTCCTGCTTGCAGGCAAACTTTGGCGATGCGATTTGAAACCCGATAACTTTATCATCGCCGGTCGCACTAATCGAAATGTAGAAAATAAAAACGGCTAGCTTGCCGCGCGCGCGGTTTCGTTGACAGGTTCGGCCGTCTCAGGTTTCTCGTTGGCAGGCAGTTTTAGTTTGACGGTCATCACGCGGCGTCGCTCAACACGATCAACCTCGAACATGATGTTGTTGTAAGGAATCTTGTCGCCTGGCTTCAAAATATGACCGGCTTCCGTCATCAGGAAACCGGCTATGGTCGTATAACTCTCCGACTCGGGGAAGGAAAGTTTCAGACGTCGGTTTAGATCGCGAACGGCCAATCCCCCGGCCAGCACAAACTCATTTTCACTGGTCGCGACGATCTGTTCATTGACTTCTTCATCGTGTTCGTCAGAAATCTCGCCGACGATCTCCTCGAGCAGATCTTCCAAAGTGATGATGCCTTCGAGTCCGCCGTGTTCATCCACCACAAAACCAAAATGCGTTTTCTCTTTCTGTAACTGTCGCAGGACGTCTTCGAGCCGGGCCGTGTCCACTACAAACAAAGGCGGTTGCATTACCTTTTCCAACTTGAAGTTTGCCGGGTTCAGCAGGAAAGGCATTACGTCCTTGCTGTGAATAAATCCGATCACGTCGTCAATCGATTCGCGATAAACCGGCAAACGCGAATACCTGTATTGCTCGAAAGCCTTTGTAAGTTCCTCCAAAGAACAATCAGTTGACACGGCGGCCACTGCTGTTCGCGGAACCATTGCCTCGCGCACCAGCGTGTCGGAAAACTCAAATACTCGATGAATCAGCCTGCGCTCTTCGGCGCGCAGGTGACCGCTCTCGCGTGAACGATCGACGAGCTGACGGAGTTCTGCTTCGGTGTAACTAGCGCCGTGTTCAGCGGTCGACTTCAGACCGACCAGGCGTACAGTCCGATCGCTGGCCCAGTCAAGCGCGCGTATCGGCCATTGAAACACCCGGTAGAAGATTTCCATTGGCAACGAAACAGCGAGCGCCACTTTATCGGCGCGCGCCAGGCCAAACAGTTTCGGAGCCTGTTCGCCTAACACGATGTGAAGGATCGTGATGATTGCGAAAGCGATTGCGAACGATAGACCATGTTTCAAGCCTTCCGACAATCCGGAAAACGGGCCCTCCAACATTCGCGCGATTACGGGTTCACCGACCCAACCCAAACCCAGTGAAGCGAGTGTGATTCCGAGTTGAGACGCAGACAGGTAGGCGTTGAGATTGTTTAGTTGTTTGAGTAACCGGCGCGCGGTAGTTTTCCCGGCGGCGGCGAGCGTTTCAATACGAGCGCGGCGCACGCCGACAAAAGCGAATTCAGCGGCTACGAAAAACCCGTTGGCTGCCACCAGAAAAAATACCAGCCCTATTTTCAGCAGCGTGATCAGCCATACCATCTCTGAGCCCGCCTCAACCTGTGCGAGCGACATGAAATGAAACAAATAACCTGGAGGTTCTGACATGCTAGAAAAAGAGGGGGGTTGTGAACTCGTGGACCATAGGTGCGTTGCGTGGCGGATTATAGCATGGGAGCGCGGGCGGCGCTGGGACCGCGGGCGTCTCGCCCGCTATGAGAGCTGCGCGCGAAAAGGTTTCGCTCCTGCGGAGCGTTGCGGCGGGACGCCCCGGTTCCGAAGCGTGCGCACAACGGTATGGCAAAGCGATTCACCGAAAGATCGCTTCCCGCTGGTGACGGATTGTTAGTTAATTCTTAGTGTCCCGCAGCCGCTCCGGCAGCGCGCGCGCGCGCTGGGCGGCGGTCATGCTTCATACAAGCCCGGGTGAGGGCCTGTTCGACACGCGGTTCTATGTTGCATTCAGGCTGGCGGC
>JBKPNP010000630.1:0-3174 GCA_046732775.1 Acidobacteriota bacterium | reverse complement strand
CCGTCGTTCACGATTCGTCCGGGATCGGTCGCGGCGGCCGGCGTTCCCGGAAAAACTCCAAAGCTACGCACGAACCGGCCGTTCTGTGACAACGTGAGACTCGGAATCAGTTCAATTGTTCGCTCGCCTGAAAGCCCTTCGAGACCGGTTAGGTGCCCGGCCTGGGCGAGGTTGCTGGAGACAGCGCGAGAAAATGGCATCCACGAATCAAGCTCTCGATTGAACCGTTGGATACGACGGAAAAAGTGAGCGCCCCAAAGTTTGTCCTTGCCGGCTTCGTATCGTAGCGACTTGAAAGGTATCGCTACTTCAACGACATAACCCGCGTCGTTTATCACGCCCTTCGATTCCAGCAGAAGGTCGACGCTGAAGTCTTCACCCATACTTTCGGTGAGCACTCCGTCGCCCTGGATTCCGAGCGGATTGAAAAATATCTCAAATGCTTTGCGCCGATCGTTGAAGGTGTCGAGGTAAAAACCTACGTAGTCGTCGGTAAAGATGTTGTCTCGCTTGGCGACCGTTGAACGAACCTTGTCGGGTTCGTCAAAAGCGCGAAACGCAACGTAGAGGAATTTCGAATCATAGCCGAGCAATACTTCAGTTGGCTTTGAAGGCGCGGTGTTGTCACCCGGATCGATCTGATAGAAATCGCGTAAGACCGTCGCCTTTGACCACACTTCATCGTTGAGATTGCCGTCAATCGCTGGCGGTTTTTCAAACTTAGGAATAGTAACCGGTTGCTTTTTTTCCGGCGGCAAGACAACAGCGCCTTTTGCCGTCGCTTCGGTTACCGGGGCACGGTTAGTGCCCGCCGCCGGATCAACCGGCACGGCGGGCGAAGCAGCAGGCGCAGGCGTTGCCGTGGGCGCAGCAGGCGCCGGACTCGGCGTCGTGGTTTGGGAAACAGCAGCGGCCGCAGTGATAGCGACGACGAAAACAACCTGAACAAACTTCTTCATATTTACCGGGACAGACTAAGGGATTTGCGAACTGATGTATTAAAACCTAAATGGTTAAGCGTGAAATTTGCGGGGAGGCATTCATCATAAAACGCCGCGACTGCTTTGCGGCGTCTTAATCGGATCAAGTTGCGAAAGCGCAATCTCTACAGCCACCCTACCATAATCAAAAACTCTTGCGAAACAGATACGACATCTTGATAAAAAAAGTGCGACCGTTGCGACGAAAGCCTGGCTCGAGCGCGCCGGAAAACGGATTGAAGCCTCGCCGGTTCAAATCGTCGTTATACCCGGCATAAAAAGCCGTCCCCGGGTTCGGCGTATAGCCCAGCAGGAATTGGCCTTTGTAATTCGCCGCAATGGAGTCGAAGTCGATACGACCGCGCGCAAACAGGAAACGGCTGAACTGATAAGTCGTGCGCAGCGAAATAATATTCTCGTCGAAGGCGACGCGGCCCGTATCGTAACGCGTCAATTTCTCTTTGGTGTAATTCAGCGTAGCACTCAACGCCGTGGTTGGCTGATACGTCACGCTCCCGTCGAAGTGTAGAAAATCACCCGGGCCAGGATCCTGCGGCGCGAAACACACCGGGGGCAAAATTTTGGGCGGTTGACCGGGCTTGGGCGAGTCGCACAGATGCTTCTCCATCGCCTCAGCAGCAGCCAGCGCAGTCGGACTGACGCGCGGATAGTTTGGTCCCGCTCCGAAATCGAAATCGAAATCTCCCCAGCGCCGGTTGACGAAAAAGTTGAAATTAACTTTCTTGTTCGGCGCGGAGCCCGCAAACAGGTAGAGCCCGCGATTAGAAGACGAACGCTCGTCGTCACTGCCTGCAAACGTACATTTGTTCGTGGCTACGCAATCGATACCCGGTTGGCGTTTTGCGCCAAACTCACTTTCGTACACGCGCTCGTAGCCTTTGTCGCTGCCAATGCCGACGTAGGTCTCTTTTTTCAGGTTCAGTTGAAACTGGCTTTCGTTGTTGAAGTTCTGCGAACGAGCCTGCCAATCGAAGTTCGCCGAAAAATCCGTATAGGCGCGCCACGAGACTATGGTGGCCTTCGGTTTCGGTTCAGAGTTGTAGCGAATGAACCAGTTCGGATTGTTGGTGTTGTTGCGGCGGTTGAAGCCTACGTCGGCGCGGTAGTAGCGCGTGCGGCCTACCATAGAAAACTCATGACCGAAATGGCGGCCGTTGTTGTTGTAGTCGAGCGCGTAGATAAACCCGTTTTCGTAACGGTCTAACGTCTTGCCCTGCTCCGCATAGAAGAACGGACGCCGTGAACGCGTCGCCAACACCTGCCAATTGAAGGTGGTGACTTTGTCCAGCCGAAACTTTCCGTCGAAGCCGCCGAGAGTGTTGTTCACATCAACAAAGCGGCGATAGGTTCCGAGGAACCCGACGAAAGAATCAGCCGTGCCGATATCTCGCTTAAGGCGAAGAATGCCCACCGACGCATTTTTATCGAGTAAACGCGAACTCGTGGTTGGTCGTTCGTCTTCGCTGAAATTGCCCGGCGCGTTATCAGAAGCGATCAATAAACCGATCGTGTTGCGTCCAACCTTGCCGGTAAGTTTCGCGGCGTAATCGGGATCAACGATCGCGCGGGTATGCACTGCGGCAATCTGCGTTCGGAAGATGTCGATGCCCTCGAGAAAGAAGGGACGCTTCTCCTCGAAGAAGATTGGAAAACGCTGGTTCGCGGTCACCACCAACTGATCGGATTCCACCTGCGCGAAGTCGGGGTTGATCGCAAAGTCGAACGTGACCTGCGGTGTCGGGTTGTATTTTCCGGTCAGGCCGACATCAAAGTTGATCGGCTCGTTGACGAAGCGGCCACCCTGCAGTATCTGCGGCGCGGTGATCGGAGCTTTCCGTTTGCCAGTTTCCGATAACGTTAAACTCGGAATTAACTCGAGGGTCTTCTCAGTCGAAATGCCTTCGAGGCCGGTGATGTGACCCGCCTGGCTTAACAAGCCGGAGTCGTCTTTCGAAATCGGCATCCATGAATCTGTTTCTCCGTTCGCATGTTTGACGAAACGAAGAATGTGTACGCCCCAGAGCTTGTCTTTGCCGGCTTCGTAACGAAGCGACTTAAACGGAATCGCGACCTCAACTGTAAAGCCGTCGGAAGTAACCGTGCCCTTCGACTCCATCACGATGTCCACGCTGAAATCGTCGTTACCTCCCTCCGTAAGAAAGCCGTCCTGTTG
>JBKPNP010000629.1:0-2272 GCA_046732775.1 Acidobacteriota bacterium | reverse complement strand
TCGCGCCGCGCCTTCTCAATTGACGCTGTCACCTCCGCCTGCATGTTTCCGGAAGCAGGGCCTCCGGCATTCGGACCGACCGGCGGATGGTCGCCCGGCAGTTGCGAAGATTGCGCGACTGGCGCGCCGGGCCCGTAGCGTTGGTTCATGGAGCTCGCGAACAGAAAGCCAACGATGAAGCCGAACAATACGCCGATTATGGCGAACAATAAATTGTCTCGTGTCATATTTTGTTAGCTCGTTGGGGCGACAAGAAAACCCTACTCGGCATCCTGGAGCAACGTGCGTATTTGCTCGCGCAATTCCGGACTGTTTGTGTGCCCGTGAGCGGTGACCGCATGATCGGTTGCAGCCGCGAGTACTTCTTCTTCCGTGCCTTCAATACGCAACGTGCAGCCTCGCTCACTCGGATGGGATCTGCAGTCGATGGCTTTTCGGGGTGCGTCTGACATTTTTGCTCCTAAGTTTTCAAAACGTATTTCCGATGTTCTCTTTGTAACCTCTGAGATCTCTGTGCCTCTGTGGTGGAAAACTGTCAGCAAGTACTCACCACAGAGGCACAGAGGACACAGAGGCTACACAGAGAGTTCAATGGCCACTACGGTTTCGACAGCCTTTTTGCTTCGGTGATTCTTTCGGTGATGGCTTCAGTTAACTCGGCACTATTTGTACTCTTGGCCAATAGTTTTTCCCAATACGAGATGGCCTGTTTGTAGTTCTTCGCCTCGAACTCGACGCTGCCGGCCAACTCGAGTGCGCGCGGATTTTCGGGCGCAATCCGGAGCGCCTGCTTGATGAGTTCGGCAGGCTGTCCCTGAAGTTGGCGCCCGTTCGCCATCGCCATCGCGAAGGCATACTCGATCAGGATGTCGGCGTCTTGAGACTTCAAAGCGTTCGCCCGGAAGTAGGCTTCGCTTGCTTCGCGATATTTTTCCAGGCTGACGTACGACCGCCCAAGCATAGCCCAGCCGTCCGCATCGTTTGGATTTTGTTCCATCCGTTTGGCCAAAGCAGCGACGTTAGCTTCGATTCCTTGTTGCGTCATCTGCTGCCCCGCCGGAGCGGACGCCTTCGCAGCTTCCGTCGCGCTGATGTCACCCACTTTGAGGTAAATCGCCAGCGCCAATATGGGAATCCCGACCGCAAGCGCATAGGCGGTGCTGCGATTGGAACGGACCAACAAAACAAAAGCGCCCAGCGTCAACAACAAAATGCCAACCGTTGGTTGCGCTTCAGCGAAGCGCGACTTGCCGAAGAAGGGAATAACAAACGAAACAATACCCGCCGCCAGGAGGCCGACTCCCCAGCGCGTTACCAACCGGCGGCCGACCGGCTTTGCTTTGGGTTGTTCGGGAATGGCTACGTCGTCGAGTAATCGTCGCTCGATCTCTTCGCGATCGCGCGCGTGTTGTTCGGCGCTCACAATGCCGTTCGCTAAATCGGCGTCAAGCTCGCGCAGTTGATCGCGATAGATTTCGATGTTCGCTTCCTTTTTGCTGTGCTCCTCGTCGGTCGCAGCACGCTGCAATAGCGTGGGCAGAATGAACGCCAAAGCGATCGCTACCATTACCGCGCAGATCAGCCAGAAAAGCATCATGCAGTTTCTTTCCCTCGTTCTGCGTGCAGCAGCTTCTCGGCGCGCGAACGATCGTTAGTCGAAAGCGGTTCCTCAACGATCAGATCGCGGCGTTGTCTTAGATAACGGAACAGGAGCGCCAGGCCGGCCAGCAGTAAAACAAACGGGCCGAACCAAAGCAGGTAGGTGGTCGGGTCAACTGGCGGGTTATAAAGAATGAACTTTCCGTAGCGCTGCGTGAGATAGGAAATGATTTCCTTGTCGCTCTTTCCGGCGCGCATTTGCTCACGGATTTGATCGCGCAAGTCCACCGCGAGATCGGCTCTGGAATCGGCCAAAGTTTCATTCTGGCAAACCAAACAGCGCAACTCTTTTGAGAGTTTCATCACGCGCTCTTCCAGGGCGGGATCAGACGCCGAGGGCTGGGCTTCCTTTGCAACTGCCGGCACTGCCAGCGCAATCAGGAGCAACAGAATGTAGGTTAGGAGTTTCACGAGAAGTCGACGGACTACTTGTTCAAATCTTTAACGAGCGGCAGTATCTGGTTTTCCCAAACCTCGGGCGTCACCGGGCCGATTTGCTTAAAGCGGATAACGCCCTCGCGATCAATCAAATAAGTTTCCGGCGCTCCATAGACGCCATAATCGATCCCCACGCGTCCGTCGAGATCGGTGGCGCTCAGAACGTATGGGTCTC
>JBKPNP010000628.1:0-1211 GCA_046732775.1 Acidobacteriota bacterium | reverse complement strand
TTGGTAACGTTGGATCAGTTAGGGGAGAGTGGCAATCATCTTAGTGAGGCGGGCAGATCGTGTCAACAAATTCGATCTGCCGACAAGAATCCCGTTCCGTGAGGCGCGAGAGCCGCCGCTGGGAGCGCAGGCATCCTGCCTGCGCTCCCAGCTCACGTCTTCTGCCTTCGTGCCTAGTGCCTTTTGCTCACTGCCCACTGCCCACTGCCCACTACTCACTGCCCACTACTCACCGGCCGCACGTGTTCGACGTGACATGACGTGCAATTCGGTTTGTCCTTCGCGATCAGCACTCGACCCGTCCCCACTTCCAATCGTCCGTTGTGGCAGCCGGCGCAGGTGGTGCGCGGAGTTTCACGGTCAATCGGGTTGAATGTCTGGTGGCAACTTGAACAGGACAATTCCCCTTCTTTGTTACCCGGTACGCCCACCGCCTTTACGCGCTGCACATGCAGCGCATGGAATTGCTTACTGCGCCAAGTTTGATCGGTATCTTCTGTCACCCGCGCAATTGCAATCCGCTTTAACGCCCACGCGCTGTCGTCGAGTCCTTTCCACTTCCACTCACCGTTCACTACCGGATAGCCAAACGTGCCACCGTGAGGAGTATGCACCGTTTGTCCTTTGTAAACGCTTCGGTTCGAATCGTTGTGACACTCACTACACGCCGCCAGCCCAGCCTCGGAAGCTTTGAACTCAGTGCCACGATGTTCGGCATGGCAGGTGGTGCAACCAACACCCGCCGCAACGTGAGGCGCGGTGACGGTGGCGACAAACGCTTCTGCGTTGTGACACTTTGCACAGTTCGCTTCCATTCCCGCTGGTGAATGACAGCCCGTGCACGAGCCGCTGTTTGCCTTGGCCGCAATGGGGGGGAATACGCTGAGATGATTTTCGGCATGGGCGCGCGCTACCGGCGCCGGTGCATACGCGCTTGCAAACCAGTAAGCCGCCGCGATCGAGAGTGCGCCGACGACGACAGCGCCCCAGATGAAAAACGAGACGGGCCACGACGAGCGCAGGTCAGTCGTCGGCGCCCAGTTGAAAGCTGCTTTCCCGGTGCGTCGCTGGCTTCGTGGAAACAGCGGCGAGGGGCGCACCATTTTTCCGGCTTCGCGTATTCGCTTGTCCCAAAAAATATCGAGCGCTTTGTCACCGGGCAAGGGCGTTGCGCGGGGTTTAGCCGGCGGCTTCTTTTCACCGGGAACGGG
>JBKPNP010000627.1:0-1716 GCA_046732775.1 Acidobacteriota bacterium | reverse complement strand
CTGTAATCAACGAACGCCTCATGGTTGGATCAACATTAGGGAATTACAAGATTCTCGAGAAGCTCGGTGCGGGCGGGCAGGGTACCGTCTATCGCGCGGTCGATTCCAAGCTCGGCCGCACCGTAGTCATCAAAGTTCTGCCCGAGGAGCTCGTAGCCAAAGAGGCAAACGTCAAACGTTTTGAACGTGAAGCCCGCCTCGCTTCGTCCCTGGACCACGCCAACATCTGCACCATCTTCGACCTTAATGTAATCAACGGCATCCACTTCATTGCGATGCAATACATTCCCGGCCGCAACGTGCGCCAGCTGGTTCACGGCAAGCCACTGCAACTCGAGAGCGCGCTGTCGATCGCCATACAAGTGGCTGACGCGCTCGCCGTGGCCCATGCTCAGGGAATAATTCACCGAGACATCAAGGCCGGCAATGTGATGGTTACCGGCCAGGGTCAGGCCAAGGTGCTGGATTTTGGTTTAGCGAAACTGTTGGACGAAGACGCGGCAAGAACGTCTGGCATCCATCACACCGAGTTGACCGAAGTAGGTATTCCTTACGGCACGGCAACCTACGCGGCGCCCGAGCAGGCGCGCGGTGATCGCGTCGATTCACGCGCCGACATCTTTTCAACCGGCGTGCTGCTTTACGAGATGTTGACCGGCACCTGGCCTTTTAAAGGAAAGACGGCGGTCGATGTGCGGCACGCTGTGCTTCACGAACAGCCGACGCCGATCAACAACGCCCGGCCCGATCCGGTTCCCGAACGCGTACAGCAAATCCTGGACAAGGCGCTGCAGAAAAATCCGCGCGATCGTTACCAGCAGATCTCGCAGTTTCGCGACGATCTCCGCGCCGTGGTTCGCGACCTGGCGACCATGAAAGGCGCGGGCATCGATGAAAGCGGCTTGCCGGTGGCGCCGCGACATTTGGGCGGCGGCGGCGCTATGGCGAAGGCTAAACGCTGGTTCAAAAGCATTACCGGCGGTGACACCCAGAGCGCTTTTGCTAGAGGCGGAAGTAATACGTCAGAAGCGAAAGACGACGAGACCCCGACGACCTTCAGCGATCGCGAGCGCACGAGTGTCGCGATCATGCCGTTCAAGAACCTCGGCGGCGATCCCGAAACTGCGTTCTACGAGTTCTCGCTTGCCGATGCTGTCATTACCGAGTTAGCGCGGGTGCGGGCGCTTGTGGTTCGACCTTCCTCGGTGATTGTGAAATTCCAGGGACAGCAGTATGAACCCGGCGATGTCGGTCGTGAGCTAAACGTCGACGCCATTTTGACGGCCAGTTTTCTACGCGCGAAAGACCATCTGCGCGTCACTGTGCAGTTACTCGACGTTCGTACGGAGGAAATTCTTTGGAGTGATCGTATTGACGCGGATGCGAGCGACATCATCGGCGTGCAGGATACGATCGTGCAGCACATCGTCGACGGCTTGCGTATCGAACTTAGTCCGGACGAGAAAGTTAATCTGGCAAAAGGTTCGACCACAGACGCTGCTGCTTCTGAAGAGTATCTGCGTGGCCGCCACTGCATGGGGCAGTTTATCTACCACACCATCGATCAGTCTGATCTCGAATCGGCCGTTAACCATTTTGAGCGCGCCACTGAAATTGATCCGCAATTCGCGCTCGCGCATTCAGGGCTGGGCAGTTGTTATATCAACCGCGTGCTGAAGGGACTGGGCAAGCCAAACGACTACGAGAAAGCACAGG
>JBKPNP010000626.1:0-1609 GCA_046732775.1 Acidobacteriota bacterium | reverse complement strand
GATCCGGGCATCACGATCCTCTTAAACCCAAGCGCCTGCGCCTCGCGCGCGCGAACGCCGGCCTGAGTTGTCCCGCGCACTTCCCCAGTTAAACCAACTTCCCCAAACACAGTCGTGTGCGGATCGATGGGAAGGTTCTTGAAGCTGGAAGTGATCGCCGCCACCACACCGAGGTCGACGGCAGGCTCGTCAACGTCCAGCCCGCCAGCGATATTCACAAACACGTCGTCGCTCAACATCTGCAGCCCGAGACGCTTCTCCAACATGGCCATCAAAAGCGCAACGCGATTTTGATCGACCCCCTGCGTCATGCGCCTGCCGGTGCCATACTTAGTTTCTGAAACGAGCGCCTGAATTTCGACCAGCAGCGGCCGCGTGCCTTCCATGCAGGCGGTGACGACTGAACCGGCGACGTTCTGCGGTCGTTCCTGCAGAAACATTTGCGACGGATTCGCAACCGGCACCAGTCCCGCCCCGGTCATTTCAAACACGCCAATTTCATTCGCCGCTCCAAAACGATTTTTGACGGCACGCACGATCCGGTGATTGTGGTGTCGCTCGCCTTCGAAGTAGAGAACCGTATCGACGATGTGTTCCAGCGCTTTCGGTCCGGCGATCGAGCCGTCTTTTGTAATGTGACCAATCAGAAAAACGGGAATCGTGCGGTTCTTAGCAAGCAACAGAAACTGGTGCGCCGCTTCCCTCACCTGCGAAACCGAACCGGGCGCCGACTCGATCATCGCCGAGAAGATGGTCTGAATTGAATCGACGACGATGGCCGTGGGATTAAGCCGCTCGACCTCGTGAAAAATATTCTCGAGGTTGGTCTCCGGTAACAGGAAAAGATTCCTCGCTTCTACGCGAAGTCGTTCGCCGCGAAGTTTGATCTGACGCTCCGATTCTTCCCCCGACACATATAGCACCGCGCCATTGCCGGCGCTGAGTTTGTCAGCGACTTGCAGCATTAGCGTACTCTTGCCGATCCCCGGATCGCCGCCAATCAACACGAGTGTGCCGGGCACCAAGCCCCCGCCGAGCACACGATCGAATTCAGTGACGCCTGACGAAACCCGCGTCTCGTCCTGCGATTCAATCTCTGAATAAGCGATGGCGGAAACGTCGCGGAGTTTGAAGCCGCTGCGCTTTCCGCCTTTCTGGGGAACGCGCTCGCGTTCTTCGACGAGCGAATTCCACTCGCCACACTCCGGACACTTGCCGAGCCATTTGCGCGACTGGTGGCCGCAATTCTGGCAGGCGAAGATCGTTTCAGGTTTCTTCATAACGTCTCATCAACAGTGACGGTTTGATCGACTATGCCGTCAGATGTGCGGAGGAAGCTTTGCCCCACCGTAAGACCACTAAATTGAATTTGGGGCTACGCCCCTGCCGGGGGCATAGCCCCAAAACATTTTCCAGTGAAACGGAAGGTCAATACCTTCCGCACATCAGACGGCAAAGCGGTGTTAAAGCAGTTCTTTGACGTTTTCTGTGGGGCGTCCCAACACCGCGCGATCGCCGCGTTCGACGATCGGACGTTGAATCAAGTCAGGATGTTTGACCATGAGCGAGATGATCTCGTCGTCACTGAATTCGCCCTTTCCCAGGCCCA
>JBKPNP010000625.1:0-1493 GCA_046732775.1 Acidobacteriota bacterium | reverse complement strand
ACGGTTACGGTGCACCGTTTGAACGCCGACCCGAAAGTGTTGTTAGAGAAAGATGAACTAACTGATGACGAAATCGTTCCGGGGTTTCGTTTACCGCTTTCTCAAATTTTCTTCTAAACCGGCTTACCGCTTTCCCCATAGCAACGAACCCTTCCGATTGGCATTTTTGACAGCGGCGTTGGCGGCTTAACTGTCTACCGTGCTTTACACGAACGACTTCCCAACGAACATTTCGTCTACCTCGGCGACACCGCGCGTGTGCCCTATGGCACTAAGTCACTGGCAACGGTCGAACGTTACGCGATCGAAAACTCGAAATTTCTTGAAACGCACGGCATCAAGTTGCTTGTCGTTGCCTGCAATACTGCTTCAGCCCTCGCGCTGCCCGCCATCCGCGCGAGCGTAAACGTCAAAGTCGTAGGTGTGATTGGCCCAGGCGCACGCGCCGCTGCAAAACTTTCGCGTGGTAAAAAGATCGCAGTGATCGCCACCGAAGCTACGGTGCAAAGTGGCGCGTACTCAAAGTCGATCGCTGCTGTGGATCCATCGGTAATGGTGATCGAGCGGGCGTGTCCTTTGTTTGTGCCGCTGGCTGAGGAAGGTTGGAGCCACACCGAAGTTGCACGCGCCGTTGCCGAAGAATACCTCCGCGACTTACGCACTGAGCAGATCGGGGCGCTCGTACTCGGTTGCACTCACTATCCGATATTGCGCGAACTGATTAGTTCGGCAGTTGGTCCGGATGTTCCGCTGATCGATTCCGGCGCGGCAGCGGCAGTTGAAGTTCAGACAGCGCTCGAGACGAATCAGCTTTCTGCGCCGCCGGCTTCGACGGGCGAGCTGCGCGAGCGAGAACTGTGCGATGATCTCGACCATTTTTATGTGACTGACGCGGCCGAGCGTTTTGCGAAGGTGGCCGAACGATTCCTGGGAACAGCGCCATCAAGATTAGAGGCGGTTGAAGTTTGGGGGCATGATGAGCTTAGAACGAACTGACGGGCGCGCTTTCGATGAGCTGCGCTCGATCAAGATTACGCCCGGTTACCTTCCTTATGCTGAAGGCTCCGTGCTTATTGAAATGGGATTGACTCGCGTCGTGTGTTCGGCGTCTGTCGAGGAGCGCGTGCCGCCTTTTTTGAGAAACACTGGTCAGGGCTGGATCACCGCGGAGTATTCAATGCTGCCTCGCGCCACCCAACAGCGAACGCCGCGTGAAGTCCGTCGCGGTTCACCGTCCGGTAGGACGCACGAGATTCAGCGTCTAATTGGACGCAGTCTGCGGGTCGCCGCGGACATGCGTAACCTTGGCGAACGAACGATCACACTCGATTGTGACGTGATTCAGGCTGACGGTGGTACGCGTACGGCAGCCATCACCGGCGCCTACGTTGCGCTCGCGCTCGCGGCGGATAATCTGCTGAAGACGCGGAAGCTGCAGCGCAACATTGTTATCAACGAAGTGGCGGCAATCAGCGTTGGCATCGTCGAAACTA
>JBKPNP010000624.1:0-1183 GCA_046732775.1 Acidobacteriota bacterium | reverse complement strand
GGATTAATCAACGCGCTTTTCAGGTTGGCTGCGGTGCGGATCACAGCGCGCACTAACGGCAGTCCATCGTCCCTCTTTAAGTTCTGCAGCAAAGCCTCAAGCTCACCGCAAACTGCCTCGTAGTTTTCCGGCGCCACAATCCCTTCCGCTTCGCGCTGCTGCAGGTTCACGCGAATCCAGCCGTGCTGATCCGTTGGCAGTGAAAACGCGCGCGTCTTTTTCCAGTCGTATATCGGCCACATGAAAGGGCGTGCAAGTTTGAGAGTTGCCGACGTTGGCGCCGTTTTGTAGTAGAGCTGTTTGACGAAATCCGGCGTGTAACGTTTAGCCATTGCCAGAGTCGATGACGCTCGCCTGCGCCACGATTGTGATGACAAACTTTGCACCGACGAAAATCCGCCTTCGCACAACCAGGGCGCGAGAAACGTCGGGAAGCCGAGGCCGGCACGCATGCCGTGGAGCGCGAAGACAATGATCGTTGCATCCGGCGCGGCTCCGTCGACGAGTCTTTCGATCTGTCGATCGACAGCTTCATAAACCGTCTCCAGTAGCGGCACCGGCGCTGTTCCATTTCGCCGGCTGTGAAAAAACGCATGGTGCGGATCCGCCGTGTGCCACATGTGATGGCTGCCGCGATGAATCTCCGGAAACACGAGGAACGAAAACTGCGGCCGGCCTTCGTTTATCAACCGTAGCGCCAAATCCGTTCTGAGTTGCACGCCTTCAACGCAAGCAGTGGTCAGCGCATCTAAATCCCATTGCGTGTCAGGCGTGGTGTTTACAAAACGCGTTTTAGACAGCGGATGTGGAACGGTATCTTTGATCAACCGCGCGATCTTGTCGGGGTTTACCTGCAGGCCGTAGCCGGTGTGATCGTGCGCCCACCATTCGCAAACTTCGAAGCCCGCGGAGAGACCCACGGGCAAGGCGAAGGGTACGTCGAAAATTCCTACTGCGATGTTTTGCTGCGCGAGTGTTTCCCAAAACGGCGCGATCGTTGCGCCGTCGAAGCGCGTAAGCTCCATCGACTCCGGCCGCCAACTCCACTCTGAATACACGCCGTGAGTCGCCGGATCAGTGCCACTCATAAGGGTAGGCCAAACAGTGCCACTGCCGATCGCGGCGGGTGAGTTAACCGTTAACCAACGTCCCTGTTGCCGCAGTGCACTCAACGCCGGCAACT
>JBKPNP010000623.1:0-1222 GCA_046732775.1 Acidobacteriota bacterium | reverse complement strand
GAACATCCTGTCGAACATCTTGTCGGACAAAGGGAAGACGTATGAAAGCACGGATTGACGCCATCATTCACCGTGAACAGGCGGAATACCTCGATCAATTAATCCCACAGAACGATTTATTGCTGCGAGAGATGGAGCAATACGGTTCTGCGCATAATGTTCCCAGCGCGGATCGTGAGGTGGCCTTATTCGTTGAAATTACCGCCCGGGCGATCGCGGCAAAACATTGTCTGGAGATCGGCATGGCGATTGGCTACACCACGATCCATCTCGCGCGCGCTGTCGGCGATGACGGCGCAGTGGTCACCATCGATCCGAGCGACGAGATGATCAAGGCTGCCGAGGGTTACCTGACGCGCGCCGGCTTGCGCGACCGCGTGCACATACAACGCGGCAAAGCTTTGGACGTGCTGCCGCAAATGAAAGACCCGTTCGATCTAATCTTCATCGACGCCGTGAAAGAGGAGTATTCGGATTACCTCAAGCTGTGCTTACCCAGGCTGCGTCGAGGCGGCGTGGTCATCGTGGACAACCTTCTGTGGGGGGGACAAGTGGCTGGCGAAATTCGCTCACCGGATCAGGAAAGTTCGACCACTGCCCTGCGCGAGTTCAACAAATACTTTCTAAATCATCCGAAGTTGCGCGGTGAAGTTCTATCGGTGGGCGATGGTCTTGGTTATGCCGTCAAGCTGGTTTGATCAGTCGTGATCGTCAAAGACAATCCCGAAACGCGAGACAAGGCTGCGCGAATCATTGCTGACGCCGGTGTGATCGCTTTCCTTACTGACACCTTCTATGGCCTGGGCGCCGATCCACTAAACGCCGCGGCCGTCCGCAAAATCAAAAATCTGAAGGGCAGGGAAGACCGGAAGCCGATCCTGTTACTGATTTCCGACCTTACCGAAGTTGATCGCTTCATTCATCAGGCTGAGTTTTTCAAACTGATAGCGCACAAGCACTGGCCTGCACCGCTCACGCTTATTGGCGCCGCGCGATCCGTCGTGCCGGAAGAACTGACTGCCGGCACGAAGAGTCTCGGCGTTCGTCTGCCCGATGACGAAAATGTGCGCACGCTGGTCAGGACCTGCGGTGGAGCGCTTACGGCCACAAGTGCAAACCCATCAGGTGAGCCACCGGCGCGGACCGCACGAGAAGTTGAAAGCTATTTTTCGACAGGAGTTGATTTGATCGTTGACGGCGGTGACGCGAAGGTGACCGAGCC
>JBKPNP010000622.1:0-1196 GCA_046732775.1 Acidobacteriota bacterium | reverse complement strand
CGCCGTCGGTGTTGGTTCACTGGGGCCAAGTGTCAGAGTTGACCTCGGTCAGGTAATGCCTGCGAACCAGCCATTGACGCTGCGATTCCGTTGGAGTGGTCCGCTGTTGTCGCCGGAGGGCGGACCGCTGGCCACCAAGCGCTTGGCTTACGTGGGACCCGAAGGCTCCTATTTGATGTATGCCTCACGGTGGTTCCCGTTTCACGATTATGCAGCAGACCGCGCAACCTCCGACATTACTCTAATCGTTCCCAGTGGACTGCAAGTCGCCGGCACCAGCGATGACGCTGTGGTTCCGCAAACATCAGCCAAGGACGGTTCGACCCGGTTTCATTTTGTTCATCGCCAGCCGGTGTTAATCGGAAATTTTGCCGCCGGTCAATACATCAATCGCAACCTGCGCTTTGGTAACTACGAAATTCAGTTTTATGCGAAGCCGGGCAGCGAGGGCCGAATCAACGCCTATGCGGAAATGATGGGCCAGGTGCTGGAGTTCTACGCCAAGCAATACGGCGCACCACTTTTCGGACGCCGTCTCGTGATTGCACAGGTGGATGACGAATCGCTCGACACTTATTCGGGCCCCGGCATCATTTTCCTTGCTTCCAAGCTTTTTGATTCGTCGCGACCAGTGCCGGATGAAAAACTCGCGCGCGAAGTCGCTTACCAGTGGTGGGGCCAAACGGTAGGCTTGAAATCGTTTGACGACGCGTGGCTGTCGCAGGGCCTTGCTGAATGGAGTGCTTTCGCGTTTCGTGAGTCAACTCTGACCGGCGGCGCGCTTGAAGCCGCGCAGCGCGAGCAACAGGAACGCGCGTTGACGTTTGAACAAACTGCGTCGATCGCGAGAGCGCCGAGCGCGCTTGACGATCAATCCGCTGCCTATCAATCGATCGTGTTTCATAAAGGCGCCATGGTTTTCCGCATGTTGCGGGAATCCATGGGCAAGGACAAGTTTGACCTGCTGCTGCATACCTACCTCGAAGAATATCGCGGCAAGAATGCTTCCATCGACGAGTTTGAAAAACTCGCTTCGAAAATAGCCGTTGAAAATCTGCGCTACTTCTTTGCGCAGTGGATCGAAGGAACGGGGGTGCCTGAGTTTTCGGTTGACTACCAAATCATTCGCACGCGTTCCGGTAAGTTTCGCACGCGCGGAACTGTCAAACAGTCGCTGGATGCACTGCGCCTGCCCG
>JBKPNP010000621.1:0-5157 GCA_046732775.1 Acidobacteriota bacterium | reverse complement strand
GCCGCGCGCGATCGGTTGGTTAAGCGTGGTTGACCCTTACTCGGATCGAAACAACGAAGTTCACTTGAGACACGATGCAGCGGCGCGCGCCGAACTCGGATGTCCACACTTTGCCGGCATGTTCGCGCTCGGAGCCTCGATAGATTTGATGACGTCGTTAGGAACGAAGGACATCGAAGCGCGTGTGCTGGAGTTGAATCGCTATTTGACGGCGAAACTCACGGACGCCGGCCACACGGTTTTGTCCCCATTAACTGACGAGGCGATGCGTTCGGCGGAGACGCTGGTTGAATTTGAAAGTCCTGATGCGGTCGTCGCGAAGCTGGCGGCGGAAAATATTATCGTTACCAGGAAGCCACTGGGCATCCGGGTTGCGACGCATTTCTTCAATAACGAAACAGACGTTGATTGGCTGATCGGCTCACTCGATAGCAACCGCAACTAGATGTCGAGCATCCTGTAGTGCAATGCAATCTACCGTTCGCCACGGTTTGTCAGTGCTCCTGTTAACGGTCGTCCTCAGTGGACTAGCCGCCGCGCAAGAGCCGCAATCCTCGCCACCGCCGCCTGATGTCCTTCGCGTAAACACCGAGCTAGTCCAGTCAGACGTGATGGTTTTCGATAAGCAGGGGCGTTTTGTGAACGGTCTCCAGCGCGAGCAGTTTGAATTGACGGTTGACGGAAAGCCGCAGCCTGTCTCTCTCTTCGAAGAGGTTCGCGCCGGAACCGCAAAGGAGCGGCTGCAGCTCGCGCCGATCTCTAATCCGGCAGCTTCAGTAAACAGGAACAACGTAAGTGAGGGCGAAGGACGCACCATCGTTTTCTTCATCGATGATTTGCATCTTTCGCTGGACAGTCTCGCGCGCACGCGCAAGACGCTCGCCGAGTTCATTGAAAACCAGATGACCGAAAGCGATCGAGTGGCGTTCGCTTCCACGAGTGGAGACATCGGTTTTCTGCAGCAGTTTTCCGACAACAAAGCGGTGTTGCGCGCAGCGGCCAGCCGCCTGACTCATCATGCTTACAACGTGCGCGACATGTCCCGAGAGAGCACGCCGATGACGGAGTACATGGCGCTCACCATCGAACGCAAAGATGACCCCGGGGTTTTTCGTTTTTACGTTGACGAGTGTTTGCGCGTTGCGCCGCCCCGATACACGCGGGCTGCGTGTGAGATTGAAGTCACCAATCGCGCGCGCCAAATGCTGCTGCAGTCTTCCGCTGTAATCCTCGAGACCTACAAAGCCCTTGAAAGTCTAATGCGTTCGTCAACAAATATGCCGGGACGCAAGCTCGTGTTTTTTATCTCGGACGGCTTCCTGCTGGATACCGGTTCACGAAACGCGGACCCGCGAAGCCGCATCAGTCAGATTACTGACGCGGCATTACGCGCCGGGGCCGTGATCTACAGCATCGACGCGCGTGGTCTCTTCTCCGGGCAACTCGACGCTACGAACAATGTGCCCTTCGACCCTCGCGGCGGTTTGGAGAACGCTAACTTGCGTGAAGGGCCCGCCTCGCAAGATGCTCTCAACGCACTCGCGTTAGATACCGGCGGGCGCGCTCTGCGAAATCAGAATTTTTTCGATCGTTGGGTCGACAAAGTGTTGGATGAGACGTCGAACTATTATCTGCTTGCCTGGCGTCCGGAGAATGAAGAACAGACTGCCGGTGATTTTCGCCGGATCGCTGTGCGGGTAATCGATCATCCGGAGTATACGGTGCGGTTGCCGCGAGGCTTCCTGCGCGGAAAGCAGGTTGCAGCGAAACCGCTCCCGGTCGTGAATGCGCCGCGGCTGCCGCAACAGGATCTTCAAGACGCGCTCACCGCGCTGCATCCGAAACGCGAAGTGCCGCTTTCGCTGAACACTCTCTATCTTGATACTCCTGAACATGGTCCGGTTCTGACGGCGTCGGTCGGTGTTTCAAATGCGGCGCTAACTTACGAGACCGTTGCCGGGAAGGAAGTTGCGGCCGTAGACGTGGTTGGCGTAGTCGTGAGTGACCGCGGCAAGCCACTGGAAACTTTCAAGACCCGCCTCGCGGTCGACGCGGTTACATCCAACAGCGAGTCGCCGGACAACTCGCTTACCATTTACAACTATCGATTACCGCTTGGGCCCGGCCTCTACCAGGTGCGCGTCGCCACCCGCGACGTTAACAGCGGCCGAGTTGGCAGTGTGCAGAGTTGGATTGAAATACCAAACCTGGCTTTGCATCAATTGAGTTTAAGCAGCCTGCTGCTTGGTTTACAGAATGTTGCCTCACGTACAAAGGTCAACGGCGGCGACACGCAAGTGCAGTTCAGCACAGACCGTCGTTTCGCGCGCAGTTCAACGCTTCGCCTGATGACCTTCCTCTACAATCTTCAAGAGGGGCAGCCCGCTGTGGTTGAGGCGCGGCTGCTGCATCGCGGTCAGGTTGTTAAGACGGTCTCTTTGTCTCGCCTAAAAGTTGAGCCTTCGGATCAGGCGCGAATCCCTTTTGCGGGCGAGTTCTCACTAAGCTCGGTGCCTGCGGGAGAGTATCTTTTGGAAGTTACCGCCTCAGACCGGACTGGTAAGGCGAGTGCTAATCAGGTGGCGCGAATACGAGTGGAGTAATGTGTCCGACAAACTTTAGTTTGTCGTTTTGCGCGACAAGCTAAAGCTTGTCGGACACTGTCAAGCTACCGCCCCGTCCCACTTATTTCTTGGGCCGTTTCGGAGTAGCACCTTTTTTGCCGGTAGAGCGTTTGGAGCTCGCCGGCGTGGCCTCGCCAAAGTGCGTGCGTGATAGCTTGATGAAGGTTTGCATGATCGGTGATTCGTAACCGCCCGTCAGGCGGGCAACGCCGAGCTCCCAATTAATCTGAGCGCCTTCTATCCACCAGCGCACCAAACGTCCCGTTTCCACCGCTTCCGAAACCGTTTGCAGCGGCACGATCCCGACGCCCATATCTTCTTCGACCATGCGTCGTATCGCCGCCTGCCGGCTGAGTTCCATCGAGACCTGCAACGTGACGCCTGCCTGCGCAAAGAATTGATCGATCAGACGACGCGTGTTGCCGCCGCGTTCGCCAAGAATTAATTTCTCGCCTGCGAGGGAATACGCGCTGATCGTTCTCTGCTTCGCCAGACGATGACGCGGCGAGGCAATCGCCACCAGCTGATCTTGGCTAAGTCGCTCCGTAGTAATGCCGCGCGCTTCCACCGGCAATGACACGAACGCGAGGTCGAGTTCGCCTCCGAGAATTTGGTGCACGAGTGCTTCACTCGTCCCTGATGAAATGGTTACTTCCGCGCCGCCGTGTTGTTGGTGAAGTTCTTTCAACAGCACCGGGAGTACATCAGTCGTGACCATCGCCGAAGCGCTGCCAATGCGCAGGCGGCCGCGTTCGGCGCCGGCCAGTTCGGCAATCTCATCAACCGCCGCATCGTGATCGCGGAGTATCTGATGAGCGCGTTGTAGCAGCTTCTCGCCGGCTTCCGTAAGCATGACCTTTCGCGGGGCACGCACGAATAATTTTGCCCCGAGCTCATTCTCGAGCTGGCGAATCTGCATGCTGATAGCGGCTTGGGTTACGTGAACGCGCTGTGCGCCTGCGGTGAATGTGCCGAGCTCGGCGATCGCGGTAAAAGCGCGAAGTTGTCGAATTTCCATGCTTAAGTGTCCTGAAGTGGCGTTCGGTCTGTCATCAGTAGCCGTTATTGTAATAATAAAATCTTTTAGTTTCCATTATAAATCGCGCTTACCTAGAATGCGTGGCAGTTGGCCCATACCATTGACCACGGCCTTCGCCAGACTATGGCCACGATTGACCGCAGACAAACGCCGTTTCTCAACCCTCGCCGTCCGCAGCCCAGACGTGCAGTGGTCGGCGTCGATGGAGGCGGTACCAAAACCCACGCGGTTATTCTCGACAACGATTTATCAGTCATCGGTGAAGGGCGTGCCGGTCCGTCAAATCCGCTGCGCGTTGGTATTTCGAATGCCTGCGCCGCAGTGCGCGAGGCGGTGGATAAGGCTTGCGAAGTTGCCAAGATTCGCCGCACCGATTTGATCGCCGCGGAGGTTGGACTCGCCGGTGCGCGTCGCCAGGAGCTGAGCGCTCGCATGCGCGAAGCTCTCTTGAGTCTGGGCATAGCGGAAATCTTTGTAGTAGGCGATGCAGACATCGCTTTGTATGGCGCTACCGAAGGCGAGCCCGGCTTAATCGTCATCGCCGGCACCGGATCTATTTGCTGTGGCATCAACGGTCGCGGCAAAACTGTTTGTGCCGGAGGTTGGGGCCCAATCGCCGGAGATGAAGGTGCGGGCGCATGGATCGCCAGGCGCGCGTTACGTGCGATCGCGCACGCCACCGACGGGCGCGGTCCGTCAACCGCCTTATCAGCCGCCGCTACCACCTATTTTCATGTGTCTGATCCGATCGATCTTTCCACCGCGATCTATGCACCGACTATTACGAACGAACGCCTCGCCGGGTTTGCTAAGTATGTGATCGAAGCCGCGAAGGCGAAGGACGAAGTGGCACTCGGGATTTTGCACGAAGGTGGCGCGGAACTTGGCATTGCCGCAGGCGCTGTCATTTCGAATCTCAAACTGGAGCGCGAACGCTTTCAAGTGGCCTATGTCGGCGGTGTTTTCGAGGCCGCAGGCGAACTGGTTATGTCTGCGATGCGCGATAAGATTAGCCGCGTGGCGCCCGGCGCATTTCTGGCGCCGCCGAGGTTTTCTCCAGCGGAGGCGGCCGCACGAATGGCGCGCGAGCACTTAAACAACATGGCACTCGCCGGCTAACGATCCAAAAAACGCTGAACGCGGTTTCCAACGTCCAAAGATGAATAAAGAAAATCCTGTTTCGCTGCCCATCACCGAACAGGAGAACGTAAAGACTGCAAACCTCAGCAGTCTGCCCACGGTAGAAATTGCGCGCCTCATGAACGAGGAAGACGCGCTCGTGGCGGTAGCCGTGAACAAGGTTTTGACGTCAGTTACAAACGCGGTTGACGAAATCGTCTCGCGGCTGAAGAGCGGTGGCAGACTCTTCTATATCGGCACCGGAACGTCAGGTCGTTTAGGCGTACTCGACGCCGCAGAGTGTCCGCCGACGTTTGGCGTCTCGCCGGACCTGGTGCAAGCAATTATCGCTGGTGGTTATGAAGCGTGTTATCG
>JBKPNP010000620.1:0-5507 GCA_046732775.1 Acidobacteriota bacterium | reverse complement strand
TTTCGAGGCGAGGGCTGAAGAACGCGAGACACGCGGATTCATTTCAATGATGCGCACCTCGCCGTTTTCGGGGTTCACCGCGAACTGAATATTCGAGCCACCAGTCTCAACACCAACCTTGCGGATGATGACAATCGCCATATCGCGAAGTTGTTGGTACTCGCGATCCGTCAGCGTCTGCGCAGGGGCAACCGTGATCGAATCACCCGTGTGTACGCCCATCGGATCGAAGTTTTCAATCGAACAGATGATCACGACGTTGTCTGCGAGGTCGCGCATCACTTCCAGCTCATACTCTTTCCAGCCGAGAATTGATTCTTCAACCAGGACTTCGTGAACTGGCGAAGCCGCGAGTCCGGCGCGCACGATTTCTTCAAACTCTTCGGGGTTGTAGGCTGTTCCGCCACCGGTACCGCCGAGCGTGAACGAGGGCCGCGTGATCGCCGGATAACCGGTGAGTTCGACAATCTGTTGCGCTTCGTCCCACGACTTCGCAAAACCCCCGCGCGGCATCTTCATGCCCACCTCATCCATCGCCTGCTTGAACAGCATTCGATCTTCAGCGACGCGAATCGCATCGCGCTTGGCGCCGATCATCTCAACGCCACACTCTTCGAGCACGCCTGCGTCGTCGAGGGCAATCGCCAGGTTGAGTGCCGTTTGACCGCCTACCGTAGGCAGCAGCGCATCGGGTCGCTCTTTGCGAATGATCGCGCCAACTGATTCAACGGTGAGTGGTTCGATATAGGTGACGTCGGCAGTTTCCGGGTCGGTCATGATCGTCGCCGGATTCGAATTGACGAGTATTACTTTGTAGCCTTCCTGCCGCAGCGCCTTGCACGCTTGCGTACCGGAATAGTCAAATTCACAAGCCTGCCCGATAACGATTGGACCGGATCCGATGATTAGAATTTTTTGGATATCAGTGCGTTTGGGCATTAAAACAATCTGTTATGACAATTGGCCGAAGTGGAGTCGAAGCATTATACATAGCTCGGACCGCGGGCGTCCCGCCCGCAACGCGCCGTAAGGCGCGAACGTCCTGGGTTAGCAAGACGGTTTCGCGCTTCGCGCTCATTGCGGCCGGGACGCCCGCGGTCCCAGTACAGCAGAAGAAGTTAAACTTGCGGAGCGGCTGACTCAAACCGTCGCTGGTCGAGACGCTTGCGATAATCCTCGCCTTCGATCATCACCTTCTTACACATTTCATAAAGACGACTACGCAACGGAGTGCCGATGCGCTCTTCGAGCGTGGTCATATCCTGAATTCGTTCGGAAGCAAACGTTCGTTTACGCTTCGCGTCCGGCGCCTCAGGTTGCGCTTCGCTCGCGCGAGGCTCATCCATGTAGTTCGTTGTGAAGATCGTGAGCTTCTTATTGTTATAGCGAGTGTTAATGATCTGATACATCGTGTCGCGCACCCAATTCGTTGGCACAGTGGCGCCGAGTTCGTCGAGCACCAGCACTTCGGCCTGGTAAACGGGAGCGAGCACGCGCATCTCCGACGTTTGTGAGATTGGATTATAAGAATCCTGAATAGCCTTGAGCAGCGAACCGGATTCGTAGAACAAACAAGTAACACCCTTCTTCTCGATCAGATCCTTGAGGATGGCAATCGCCAGATGAGTCTTGCCGACGCCAACCGTCCCCATGAAAAGCAGGCCCGCATCCACCGCCGGATATTCCTGCACGAGGCGGCTGGCGAAGCTGTGCGCGAAATACTGTGAATCATTTTTCGCATAGTAATTGTGAAACGAACACTGCCTGAAGCGAGCCGGAATGCGCGCCGCATCAAGTGAACGCGCCGCGCGATTAGTCCGCCGGCAATCACAAATCGCAGCGCCTTTGCCAGGCTCAAGGCGTGTGCCGGTGCCAAAACAGATTGGACAAACGGTGTCTTGCGGCGGCGGATTCCTGGTATCAGTAGCCTCGTGAATGCCGCTGGCGAACGGTATCACGTTGTTGTCTGAGTTATCTGATGGCATTGAATGAGAGCGACAGCTCAAACGAATCACGGTGGTTCTGGTCGACGCGAATTATAGCACCGCACAAATCCACCGCAATGGAGCCGGCCGAGATAACACAGTCTTGGTCACGCTACAACCCTAAGCAGAAAGTGAGCATCAGGAAAGGAGCAAACTCGAGCGCGCTATAGTGATTTGCTTCGTAGCTTCAGCAGCGAGTTTCATATTTTTCAAGGGTGGACTATTGTTGTTATGTCTGGAGGCTTTGTCGAAACTGAAATGCGCTTGTGGCATTCATTGCTCAGTAAGTTAGGACTTAACCGGATCAAGGTGGAACGCCACCCGATCCGGGTTTTTCTGCTGGACGACGATAAACGGCGTCATCGCTGGTTTTCTGATCGCTTTAAGGGCGACTTCGTCGATGTTGCCAAGACCGTCAAACAAGCGCGCGAGTTTCTGTCTGTAAACTCCTACGACGCAATCTTCCTCGATCACGATCTTCATCCCGAGCATTACAAAACCGACGAGCGCGACGACGAACGCACCGGCTTCGCCATAGCGTCGTGGCTCGCCGCCAACCCAGAAATGCAACCTGCCTCAACAATCCTGGTTCACACGCGCAATGCGGACGGAGCAATGCGAATGGTCGAGGAGCTTCGTCGCGCCGGCCGGGCGGCTGAGTACGTGCCATTTCCAATGCTGGAAGAACGAATCAAGCGCTACTGGCGGCATTGAAACGCGGGGGAAATGGGTAAAGGCGGAAGAGGGAAAGGGAAAAGGAAAAAGGGTAAGGGATAGAGCGAAACCATCGTCGGTTTCCCCTACCCCTTACCCTTTTCCCCTGCAATTTTTTGGTGGCCAGGGACGGATTTGAACCGCCGACGCCGGCCTTTTCAGGGCCGCGCTCTACCAACTGAGCTACCTGGCCGCTCCGGTAAGAAAGACCGCGTAGTATAGGGAGTTCGCTAAAGAAGGTCAACTTTGAAGGGGTTCGCCGGATTTGTCAGATTCGTCACAGAATTTCGTTGACGGATTAAATCCGAGGTGTATAATTCGACCCGTTGAGGATGGGGTTGACGCCCAAACGGCAATCCGGTTGAGAGACGACATCCGATTCAAAATTGAAAGTGCCCGCCAGTGCCAGCTCGGCCGCCGATCGCGCCCCCCGCAATCGCTACCTCCGAGCTGGCACAGCTCTTTTTGGGGCCTCGATCTTCAGCCAAACGTTAATCCCTTAACCCGATATTCCAGCCCGACTCAATAAGCCGGCACGTTCCTGTGTCGCTTCCCTGACCACCGATTCTTCATCAAGCGTAAGTAAATTCCGGTCTTTCATCACTAACTCGCCGTTGATTATTACGGTCCTGACGTCGGAAGGCTGAGACGAATAGACGAGGGCGGAAATCGCGTCGCTATAGGGGGTTGCATGAAGCGTGTTGAGATCGACCACGATGACATCCGCTCGCTTGCCCGTCTCCAGTGAACCGATCTCGTTTTCGACACCAAGCGCCTTCGCCCCTTCGGTCGTGGCAATGCGCAGCGACTGATTCGCCGGCAATGCTTCCGGCCCGTGCGTCGCTTTTTGGAGCAGCGCCATGCTGCGAAGTTCCGTCAACATATCGAGACGGTTATTGCACGCCGCACCGTCAGCGCCAAGCGATACGGAAACACCGCGCTCGATCATCTTCGTGACTTCAGCAACACCTGAACCCAATTTCAAATTTGATGATGGACAATGCGCCACGTTAGTCCGCGTGCGCGTCAGGATTTCGAATTCGTGATCGTCAAGATGAACGCAGTGCGCGAGTACGACGTGCGCTCCGCTTAGACCGAGCGAATCGAGATAGGTAACGTTACGCTTTCCCGTCTCACTTTCAACCAGCGCACACTCATTCTTGTTTTCAGAGGCGTGCGTGTGAATCATCACCTCATATTGTTTTGCGAGCGTGGCAACCTGCGACAAAAGCTGGCTGCTGCAACTGAGTGCAAAGCGCGGCGCAAAGCAATAACGAATACGTCCGTCCGCCTTACCGTGCCAGGCTTTCAACAATTCCAAGGACTCACGAATTGAAGCTGCAGTTTCTTCGTGCAAGGGACGCGGCACATCGTCGCCTTTGTCCATCATGCATTTACCGACGGTGGCGCGAAAACCAGTTTCCGCGATCACTCTGAAAACTTCTTCGGTGTGATTCACGGTCTCCATCGTCAGTGCGCAGGTGGTGCCTCCCTTGATTAACTCCGCCACTGCAAGCCTCGCGGAAGCGCGGATCGAGCTGGCGGTATGCGCAGCCTCGAGCGGCCAAACACGTTGCTTCAGCCATTCCAGCAGCGGCAAATCATCGGCAGCTCCACGAAATATCGTCTGGCAAAGATGTAAATGCGTTTGTACAAAACCGGGTAGGACAACGCAGCCGGCGGCGTCTATCACGACGTCAGCCGCAGCGACAGTCGATCCAATGCTCTCGATCCGGCCGTCGCTAATAAGCAAGTCCCCGTTGACGACTGAGTCTTGCTCATCCATCGTCAACAGCGTGCCACCCCTGATCAGAATTGATTTCATAAGTAGGACAGGCATACGTGCCTGTCGCCGTTTAGTAAAGTAAGGTTCTAGCGGTTGTCATAATTCAAAGATTTCCATTTGGTCATTTGTCATTTGTCATTTCTCATTTGCCATTGAAGGGAAGTTACCGAGACATGCATCCAATGAAAAATGAAAACTGATAAATGACAAATGGAAAATGTTTCTTTTACCCGCGGCGGATTATGGGTTTAGACCGTCAGCCTGTAAAGCAATAAATAAGCGCTCGACCGCGAAGGATAAACCCTCGCGGTCGAACGCCATTAACTTTCTTTACGCCGCCAATCAGTGTGCCGATGGGTCCAAGATTCAACTCAACGGTGGAATTTCCTTTCGCTCCGGCGGAGCGAGATGTTTATAGCCGCGCTCAAGGAAAAGAGATCTCGCTGCATTAGGAGCTAAACCCTGGGAGCGGAACGAACCGGCAGGCCTAAGCGATTGCGCTTCGCTGGAGCTTTCGGACCAAAGAGAGTATCGCGGGCTATAAACTTCTCGCCCCGATGGGGCGAAGCGAACAATGTTCTGTGGCCCGGAACTTTCAATTCTCTCAGGGCTTATATGTGAGCTGTCGCTCACTTCAGCGATTCATCTCCTGCCAGCCATCCGCAAGGTCCATTTGGTAATGGGTTGGATTCACTCCAGCGTATTAACCGTAGAAGTGAGGCGCAATACGGTATCGACTGCGGCGTCATGTACAACCCGTGTCCGCCAATTGGAGTAAAGCTGAAAAGTCCCATGCCTTTCGGTTTTTTAGCGTTAGCATAGGCGCGTTCAAACTCAAGGACGATTTCACGTTCCAGCTTTGCACCGCCCACTCCGGGATTCAAATGCACAGCAAGCCACTTGTTTTGTGATGACATATTAACCTACGCAGATCGAGATTAGTTACTTCTTCTCAGCCGCGACAGCCTTTGCCGCTGGGGCTGTGGGCTCAGCCTTTTCTTCACGCACTGTCATACCGAGTT
>JBKPNP010000619.1:0-1730 GCA_046732775.1 Acidobacteriota bacterium | reverse complement strand
TAGTGCGCCGCGGCCGCCTTCGCTCAAGCAGAAAATAGAGTCCGACAACGCCCGCCGGAATAACGACGCCAACCAAACCCTTCGCCAGCAGCGATACTCCGATCAGGACGTAAAAGCCGGCAAGGAACGCGTTACGCCGTTTCGGGTTCGGCTCAAACTCGTGCAACAGAAAAAACGCCAGTGCCCACGCCGTCGTCATCGTTAGAACGATGTCAAAACTGGCGGCGCGTGAGAAAACGATGATCCCGAGCATCGTCCCCGTTGCAAGTACTGACCAGAACGTGAAGCTGTCCCCCTGGTCGGCCCCGCGCGTGGCGGCTAGCGAGACGCTTGCGCTCCAGTCCAAGTGTGTGAACTGCCGAGCGATTACCAGCACTGCAGCAATCGTCAGCAAGCCGGAAAGCGCCGCCGGAACCCGAGCCGCAAACTCCGAAACGCCGAAGAGTTTGAAGCTGCCGATCATCATCCAGTACAACAGAGCGGGCTTCTCAAACCACGGATGACCGCCCAACGTCGGCGTAACTAAATCGTGCCGCAGCAACATCTCGCGGGCCACCTGGCTGTAGCGAGGCTCGTCTGGTCCAAGTAATGGAAAATGGCCTAAGCCGCAAAAATAGAAAGCGCTGAAGGCGATAAAAAGGAAAACTGTGCCACGCTTGGCAAGGCTTGAAGGATGCAAGTATATTCGACTCCGAACCAGATTGGGCAGAAAGCAGTAACCAATCCTCTGTGCAACTCCCTGTTCTCTGTGTCTCCGTGGTGAGCACTTCGCGTGAATTATTCACCACGGAGGCACAGAGGGCTTAGAGCTTGCACAGAGAACAACTGCCTGACGATTAAGCTAAACCAAAAAGAGAATTCAGTAAAACTATGCCCTTTCGAACCGCGGTCATCGGCGTGGGCCATCTCGGCCGCCAGCACGCGCGCATCCACGCCGATCTTGCAGCCGAAGGGCTGACAGAGTTTGTTTCAGTTTGCGACCTCGACGAGAAAACTGCGCGCGAAATCGCTGCGGAGCGAAACGTCTCCAGCACTACTGACTGGCGCGAGTTGTTGGATCGAGTAGATGCCGTTAGCCTCGCGGTACCGACTGAATCGCACGCAGCGATTGCCGTTGCTTTGCTCGAAGCAGGCATTCACGTATTGGTGGAAAAACCGATCGCACGCACGCTCGCGGAAGCCGATCAAATGATCGCCGCGGCCGCGAAGAGTGGCGCCGTGCTGCAGGTTGGTCATCTCGAACGCTTCAATCCCGCCCTCGTCGCCCTACGGCCGCACGTGCGGCATCCCGTCTATTTCGAAATCCATCGCGTCGGTGAATTCACCGCGCGATCACTCGACATCGATGTGGTGCTCGATTTGATGATCCACGATCTCGACATAGTGCAATGGCTGGTCGGTGAAGACGTTGAAGTAACTGAATTGCACGCCGTCGGCATTCCGATACTCACAAACAAAGTCGACGCGGCCAACGCGCGGCTCGAGTTTTCAACTGGTGCAGTGGCGAACATCACGGCGTCCCGGGTGGGCACAGAGAAGATTCGCAAAATGCGTTTCTTCCAACCGCATGATTACGTGGCAGTGGACTACGCGACCAAACATGCTTCGATTAGTAGTCTCGCGCCGCCCAGTGCGACCGGCGCGTGGCCGGGAGTGCACACGAAGAACCTCGACGTGATCGATATCGAACCGCTGCGTGCAGAAATACTTGGGTTTGTTGAGTCAGCGCG
>JBKPNP010000618.1:0-2282 GCA_046732775.1 Acidobacteriota bacterium | reverse complement strand
CGCTCTGCCAGCGTTCGAGTTTCTGCTTCGTTCTGGAGTTGGTTTCGTTGTGCCTGCAGACTGGCAACTTGCTCCTCATATTCCGTGATCCGTTGGACGTGTGCCGCGATGGCTTCGCGCAGCGTTTCGACTTCCGCGGTCAGATTCTGTTCACGTCCGGCATGCTGCTTCGCAGTCGCTTCGTTCGACTGTCGCTCTTCCTGCAACCCGGCGAGCGATGACTGGAGCTTGTCGAGACGGGCGGACTGCTCGACTTCAATCGCGCGCAGGGCATCAATTTCTGCGGTCAGTTTCTCTTCCCGATCAGACCGTTGTTGGGCGGCCAGGGCGTTTTGATTTCGCACTGACTCCAGTTCAGCCAGACGTTGTTCTTCCTGCTCCGTGCGCTGTTGCGCTTCGGTCTTGAGTGCCTCAATTTCTTTGGCGTGCTGACTCTCCGATTCCTTTAGCACCAGGATCGCGGCTGTGAGTTCGTGTACCAAAGTCGCTTGCTGTTGGGCAGCAAGTTCAAACTCAGTCTGCTGCTCAGATAATCTTTGTGCTTCGGCCTGGCCGTTACGAAGACTGACTTCGGCGGTTTGAATGCGGTTGAGTTGTTCGACGGCGGTATAACTTAACTTCTCGAGTGCGACGTTGAGTTCGCGCTCCTGAGCGTTGCGCCGTTCGGCAGCGGCCTCCGCTTTCGCGCGAATTGCCTGCAGCTTCTTGACGGCCTGTTCTTCTTCAAAGGCACGTCTTTGTAGGTCTTCACTTAACTGCTTTTGCTCTAACTCGGCTGCAGCGGCGCGCGCTTTCGCTTCTGACTGGCGACGCGACTCAGCTGCTTCGATCATTCGCGCCTGTTCCTCGCGAAGGCGCTCAGCTTCCTTGTCGGCCTCAAGAATTCGTGCCGTTTGTTCTTCGGTCGTACGATTCAGCGCTTCGATTTCACTCTGCAAACGTGCTTCACGTTCGCTTCGTTGGCGCACTTTGGTTTCCGCGCGCGCCCGTTCTTCCTCGAGCACTGTCAAACGCGTCTTCGCCTCGTCCAGCAGCACAGTCTGATCGCTTGCAATCTTTTTGAGATTCTCAATCTCGACCGCGAGACGCTGTTTTTCCGCCGCGCGCACTTGTGCTTCCGCGAGCATCTGCTCGTGCAGAAGCTGCAGTTCGGTCAATTGATTCGCGACTGCTTGCGCGCGGTTAGACGTAAGCTGCGATTTTTCTTCCGCTTGTTTGATGGCCTGTTCGTGAGTATGAAGCGATTGAGTCGCCGCTTCGATTCGCTGCAGTTGCTCCACTTCGGCGAGGCGCAAGGCTTCGATTTGTTTGGCCAGATGATGTTCTGTCTGCGCGCGATTGTCTGCAACGGCAGCCATCGTCTCGCGAAGGGCATTCAGCTCGGCGAGTGTTTTTAAGTGATCTTCGGCTGCCTGACTTGCGTCGGCGGCGGCTAGCTGAAGTGACTGCTCGCGTTGCTGGCGAGTTGTCTCAAGCGTATTTATGCGTTCGACGGCTTCAGCTTCGGAACGCCGCAATCGCTCGATTTCTGCCAACAGTTGCTGCTCCTGATTAGCGTGCTCGAGTGTTTCCGACTTTAACCGGTCACGTTCATTTTGCAGCGCCTCGAGCTGCAGCGCCTGCCGGCGTTTTGCTTCCTGCTCCGCCTGATTGCGTTGGTTGAGTTGCTCGGCTTTTAGCTCGGCGTCTCTGCGCGCGTTTGCCTCTTCGATTCTCTTCGACTGTTCAGCTTCGGCCTTGTGCAGCGCTTCAATCTCGCTTGCCAGTTGTCTTTCTTTCTCGGCTCTTAAACGGGCCTCGGCCTCGATGCAGTCTGATTTGTCTTCAACGGCAACAGGTTTTGAAATCTCTACCGGCTCTACTGATGTTGACTCTGGAGTGAGTTCCTCAACGATCGCCGGGCTACGACGGGAAATGGTCTCGATAGCTTCAGCGATCGCACGCTGCAGTAACGCGTCCTGATTGCCACGCGCGAGCAGCTCCTGCAACGGCGAAATTGAATCCGCCGTACCGATGTCACGAAGCCCTTCGACTGCTGCCTGTCGCACCTCCCACGACTGATCCGAAAGCGCAGCGATCAGGTACGGCGAAGCCAGCGGCCGTCCAAGCGCAACTAAGCGCTGAGCCGCTGCCGCACGCTCGGCAGCCGATTCGGCCATCAGCAGATCATTCGTCGCCTCGGCGAAATCGCTCATGAACGAGCCCGAATCGCTCTCGCGGTCGTCAGGGCCGTTGTCGTTTGAGTTGAGCTGGTTTGAACTAAATTGGGGAGCGTCGAGGCC
>JBKPNP010000617.1:0-5374 GCA_046732775.1 Acidobacteriota bacterium | reverse complement strand
ATGAGGCTCTGGTTCTTGATGTAGTACAAATCGTACTGCAGCTTCTGGCGCGCATCTTCGATCGACGCGCCGTAGGGATACTTAATCTGTGCCCAACCGGTCAGACCAGGCGCGATCAAATGTCGTTGTTCGTAGTAAGGAATTTCTTCGGCTAACTGCGAAACGAAATGGGGTCGTTCAGGACGCGGGCCAACGAAATCCATGTCGCCACGCAGGATGTTCCAGAATTGCGGTATCTCATCGATGCGCAACTTGCGAATGATTTTGCCGACTCGCGTGGTGCGATCGTCATCAAGGCTGGCCCACACGGGTCCCGCTTTTTCAGCGTCTGTCCGCATCGAACGAAACTTCATCACCGTGAACAACCCGCCGTTTTTGCCGACGCGTTCCTGCCTGTACAGCACCGGACCGCGCGAATCGATCTTAATCAATATTGCGGTGACGGCTGCGATTGGCAACGACATGAGCGCGCCGGCGAGTGCCACTAACCGGTGAACCAAATTTCGCACGATGCCTGAAATGCGCGCCTGACGACCACGGCTTGAAAAGATTAACCACGACGGCCGGATCATGTTGAGCGAAACGCGGCCAGTGACGCGTTCGTAAAATGACGCGCCCTCTTCGATGTTCACCGTTCCGGCGAGGCTCAGTTGCAGCAGTTCGTTTGTTGGCAGTTGTCCGCGTCGTTCGCCCATGGCGACGATGATGCGGTCGATTCCCTCGCGACGTACGACGTCGTCCAATTCTGAGGTCAAACCGATTACGCGGGGATTGATGAGACTTTTTCCGAGAAGCTCCGGATCAGTGCCGACAAAACCGGCGATGCGATAACCGGCATCAGGGCGCTCGAGCATTTCGCGCGCAACTTCGACCGCCAAACTGCCCGACCCAACAATCAGAATTTTCTCGCCGAAGTCCGGGTGACCAAGCAGCCAGTGAATTGATACGCGCCAACCCACCATCAGGCTCAAGGCCAGCGGCAGCGAAATCAGCGAAATGCCGCGACCTAACATCAGTTGTGGAAAAGCGTAGAACGCCAGCGCCAACGCTATCCAAGCCAATCCCAACGCCTGTATTAATCGCAGCACCAGCTCGCGGCGATCGTGCATGACGACGAAGTCGTAAAGGTCAAACAGATAGAAAGCGGCGAGACAAAATATGGTAGCCAGTCCGGCTTTAAGAAAACCCTGTCTGAGCATTAGCTCGACATGAGAATCTTCGAGCCCTAAACGCAAATACACCGCGCCTATGATCGCGCCGAAAACAAGAGCTGCTTCGGCGAGAAGCAAAAGGCCGGTTCGAGTATTTGCGCGATGATTTTTCAACTTGCGATTGCTACCTCTTGTTCATTCTCGTCAACCAGTTGCAACCTTTCCTCGTCTGGCAGGAGTGCTGGCTGCCGGTAACTGCGTTTCTGGTAATAGTAATCACTCGATTCGAGTTGTTCGTCCGCCCGATTCAGGACGACTCCGAGCATGCGTTCGCGTGGCAGTTGCGCTAACAATTTGTCGACGATCGCGTAACGCGTTTTCCCAGCGCGCACGACCATGAGCGCGGCGTCGGCGCGGTTTATCAACACGTTAGCATCGGTAAAGATGCCCATCGGCGGAGCATCGATAATGATGAAGTCAAACAGTCTCCGCGCCTCGGCAATGACCGCGGCATAAGTTGGACCTGATAACAGTTCGGCGACGTCATCGCGCGCGCGTCCTCCCGGCAGCAGGTAAAGTCCCGCCGGATCGAGTCGCACAATCGCATCGCGCAAGCTAAGTTCGCCTCCCAATACTTCTGAGAGACCGCGTGGCGCATCGATCGCCAAATATTCCGTTGCGCATGGCTGACGCAGGTCACTATCGATCACGAGCGCGCGCACACCGTCTGTTTGGGCTAACAGCCAGGCGAGGTTGAGCGCCGTCAGCGTCTTCCCTTCGCCCATGCCGGCGCTGGTGATCACGAATGTCTGCATCTGCTCGCGCTCGCCTGCCTGTAAAATCTTCGTGCGCAGTGAACGGAACTGTTCGCAATAAGCGGAACGGGGTTGAGTAATGGCGACGAGATGAGGCTCGACGCGCGCTGCGTCAACGTCATAAGAGACGAGAACACTAGCGCGCGCCGGCCTGGCAGCGTTCAAAGTTGCCCCAACAGCACGCGACGCCGGTCTTTCGGGGAGTGCCTTCCCGTCAGAAGCATTCGCAGTGTGCGCAGTGAACGCTGAACTTTTCACGGCAGCATCCCGGCGGGTTGAAATTGAAGACACGTTGAACAACGGCTCTTCAAACTCCCGACCCGCAGTGACGGTGCTGTGAGCGCGGAGTTCACCGCGCGGTGCCACATTATTTAGCCGGCGAACATAACTCTCTGATTCGCCTGCGCCGGCTTTTTTCAGTGCGTCATAAACTCTACCCATCGCGTTCTCCTTGACTAACCCAAATCAATTGGTCGAATCGCCGTTGCCATTTCCGGTCGCCCACAGTTCGGCGCGGTTCGCATCGGAGAATATTCTCGCCGGCAATTCTTTCTCTGAGGGTGTCTGTCGTCGCTCCGATCGCGGCAACATATCGAGAGTCTCGGCCACTTCTTCAATGATCTCGCGTCCGATCGTCAATTCGCCTGCGGCAAAACCGGCAAGCAGTGCGTTATCACAAAGATTGTTAATGTTGCGAGGGATACCTTCGGTGCAGCGATAGATGTAATCGATGGCGTCAGGCTTAAAAATGTCGGTTCGCTCAGCGCCGCTGACCAGCAACCGCGCCGTAATGTAACGATCGGTTTCTTCTACCGTGGGCAGCGCTTTGATCACGCAGCGCAGTGCGACTCTTTGTTTGAGTTGTCGCAGATCGGGATTGTTCAAAACCTGGCGCAGCTCGGGCTGTCCCGTCAACACAATTTGAAGTTGCTTGGCGGTGTCGGATTCAAAGTTTGAAAGCAACCGAATCTCTTCGAGCACGCTCGGCGAAAGACCCTGAGCTTCGTCGATGATCAATACCGTGCGCAGACCACGTGAATGCCGGGCTTCGAGCGCGTGACCGAGAGCCGCCAGCAACTCGGGTTTTGTTTCCCAGTTCTGCAGATCAAATAAACCGGCAAGGTGCTGGTAAAACTCTGTGACTGACAAACGCGGGTTGAAGAGGTAAGCGACGAGAACAGTGCGGTCGAGGCGCTGCATCATCCATCGTAGAATCGTAGTCTTGCCGGTGCCGACTTCACCCGTAACCACGACCAGCCCCTTACCGCTCTCAATGCCGTAGTGCAGGTTCGCCATCACTTCGGTATGCGACGGCGTGAAATAGATGTAGCGCGGATCCGGAGTCAGCGCGAAGGGCAATTCCTTGAAACCATAAAACTCTGCGTACATTCGTTACCTCCCAACAGCTTTGTTTTTGCTCGTTATTGATTCGGTCTTAAACGGCGAAGCGCTCAAAGACCTGTGACATTTTTAGAATCAGGGCCAATGCAGGAATTGCTAAGAACATGGCGACGACCGCGCCTGCGAGCAACAACCGGCGGCGGCGCGGAATACGTTCGGCCTCGGCGGCGGTTAGCAATTCCGGAACTGTCATCAACACCGGCAGCGACGTGTAGTGCACCGCGTCTTCGCTGGTTTGAATCGTCAGCAGGCGTGGGACTTCGCAGAGTCCGGCAAGCAGCAACCCAACGGCGAGCCCAAAAGCAACGCCGCAGGCGATCAACATAAAACGCTTGGGGGCGACCGGACGCGCCGGCAGGTTCGCCGGGTCGACGACCTGAATGCCTTCGCCTTGTTGTTGACTGGTCGCGTCTGCGCTCAAACCAATCTTCTGTGCCTGCATCAACAGTGCGTCGTATTGCGCTTTCTTCGTTTGGTAATCGCGATCGAGTGCGCCCAGCGTTACCTCCGCTCCGGGAACGTTATTAATCCGGTCCATCACTGAACCAACCTGGCGATCGAGATCGGCAAGCATCGTTTGTTGACGCTTGATTTCCCCGTCAACCAGTTGCAACTCCGACTCGAGACTGCCGACGGTCAAATCGGGACGATCGCGAAGTTTGTCCTGCTTCTCCTTAATGCGCTGTTTCCACTCGGCGATCATTTGATCCATCGCCTGGTTCACTGAATCCACTTCAGCCTGCTTCGCCAGTACGTCGGGGTGCTTTGGCCGCAGCTCAGTCAGCATCCGGGTTAACTGAGATTCGAGATCCGCCTTGCGCGAAACGAGTTGGGCCCACGCGAGCGTCGTCTTGGGATCGGTCGCATTCTCGGCGATATCTTCTTTCAACTGATCGGAACTCTTTTTTACGAGCGCAAGCTGGCTTGCTAAGGCCGAACGGCGGTCCTGCAGACGGCCAACTTCTGAGATGTAGGCCTTCTGCTGATCGCGCAAACCAGACAGCTGGCCGACTAGAGACGCAGCTTCGGAAGGCAGGTTGCCAACATTCTTCTGCATGAAGTCGAGCCGCTGGCGATCGACGTTGTCGAGTTCTTCCTTGGTTTGATTCACCTGCTGATCGATGAACTGCTTGGCCGAGCTGGTGGAGTTGATCGTGTTCTGCGTCTGAACGTCGATGTACTTGCTGGCCAATTCGGCGGTAACAGCTTGCGTGGTCTTGGCGTTCCGTCCGCGGTAGTTGATGTTGAAGCCGTTGGTGATGTCGTTGCGGCTGGTGTTCACTTCCACCTTGATGCTCGTTCGCATGTAGTCGACCAGCAATTCCATCGGCTCGCCACGCTGACGCTCGGCTTTGTAGAGATCGTATTTTTCTATCAGCGGCTCGAGCGAGCTGCGGCTGGTAACAACTTGCGCGATGCTATTGATTTGTCGCGTCAGGCTGTCTTCCGTGATCGTCGGTACCACAGAGTTCGGAAGTGTTGATGGCTTAACGACGATTAGCGTTGACGACTCGTAGAGATCGGGGAGTTGCAAAACAACCCAGGACACGGCTGCTGAAATCGCAATTGCCGGCAGGATGATGAGCCACTTGCGCTTCCATCCGATTTTTATGTACTCGCCAGGGGTTCGCTGTCTAAATTCAACACTCATGACTACTCTCTCCTTGGTTCTCCCTGCTGGAACGTCGTGTTAAAGGCTCGCTAAGACGTTTCTCGCTTCGCCTGCTTCCGCAAACGGCGCCTTCTCACTTAACCGCACCGCTTGTTCAAGTTCGCGTTTAGCTGCAGCTTTATCGCCGCGCGCCTTAAGGGCCATGCCAAGGTGGTAGTGATAATTTGGCGCCGGGTTTCCGCTGCCACTCTTGCTGGCGCGTTCATCCAGCGCCACCGCTTTCTGCAATTGCTCGATGGCCGCGCCGTAGAGTCCTTTTTTGTAGTAGACCCAGCCCAGCGTATCGACGAAGCCGGCGATGTTTGGGTTCTTCTGAACGACGCCCTGCGCTAAAC
>JBKPNP010000616.1:0-1202 GCA_046732775.1 Acidobacteriota bacterium | reverse complement strand
TCCTCTGCCCGTTAAATTAAAGAAATCCGTATTCTTGGCTGAATTGCAACTGAAATTAAGGATCACCGAAGCATTCGCGTCCGGCCGAGGTCCGGGCATTGCTCCGTAAAATTCCAATGTTCCGCCAGAATTATACATAGTATTACCTACCCGTATCCCGTTTGTAGGAGTAAAAATTATTGGAATTCCGTTTTCGTCGGTTTGCGGGCCATCCCCATGATCAACATATGCTACGAGGTCTGAATTCTTGAGAGCATTATTGAAATTGTATTCATTAACCTCCTGCGGAAATCCAGTTGCTCCAGTTACTTCTGTGGGGCCAAAAGTTCTCAGCGAGTAGCCCTTCAACGCCCTCTCTACTTGCGGCCAGTTGGGTCCTTTTTCCATAACCACACGATTGCTTGAATCCGTAGAAGAATTTCTATCTTCGGTCGTCATGCGTAAGAAAACACTTATAACTTTGTCACCGCCATTTCCCTCACCGTCGCGCCCGTTAGGGTCCACCGCCGCGACCGGGTTGTTGAGGACGTACGCATATGTATTCCAGCGTTGCGGATTGACAAAATTTTCTACCGTTACCGGAGCAGGATCCACACTGCTGAAACGACCCTGCACACTTGCGTAATACCTCGCTCCGAAATAATCGAGCCCCGTTTCGTTGTCGCGTTCTTTGGAGGTGAACTTCTGACGGACGGTGTCGCCGTCGTAGCCGAGGCCGTTAACACCCGAAGTGCGCGGGCCTTGGCCGGCAAAGAGCTCTTCACCAAACGGCAGATAGTCGTGCCGCTTCGTGCCAGCGAGGGAGCCAGTCTGGTCAAAGATCATGCGCGGCGTGCCGAGTTGATCTGCCACCAGCCAGTTGATCTGCGCCGCCGGCAGACTCCCGGTCGTAAAGGTGATCGTGGGGTCGAAGGCGGTCGCATCCCACATCGCTTCGCTGTTGCGGTTTATCACAAAGCTGATCTGATCGCCGACCGCTACGCTGGTCGTCAAATCATAACTAACCCCGCTGGTGTTGCCGTTAGCAATCGTCTGCTGCCACAGCACAGCGCTGCCTTTCTTGATCGTGATTACCACTCCATCTCCGCCGCCCGGGTCGCTGTCAGCGACGTTGCCGGTGATACGAATATTTCCTGCCTCGGTCGCGCGCCACTGCCGCACCGAGTCGTGGTTTCCGCCCGGATGTCCGCCGCTGGGCCACA
>JBKPNP010000615.1:0-3063 GCA_046732775.1 Acidobacteriota bacterium | reverse complement strand
GATCGGCAAACGCGTTGAAGATTTATTCTCCGAAGACTTCGCCGATACTTTACGGCAGGTACTCGGCAACGATCGCTGGCGCCTAAAGGCAATTCGAAACATCTACAAGATTCACACGGCGACGTTTGACGGGCGTCCCGTGGTCCTCAACATCGCGATCGCCCCGTTGCAGGATTCACTGGAGCAGACTGGCGCGCTGGTAGTTCTCGAGGACGTCACCTCGCGCGTGCGGTTGGAGGAACAGTTACAGCAGCGCGAAAAACTTTCTTCCATCGGTCTGTTGGCTGCCGGCGTGGCCCACGAAGTGAACACGCCGCTCACCGGAGTTTCGTCGTATACACAGATGCTCCTCGGCATGCTTAACGAAACTGATCCTAAGCATGCGCTGCTTCTGAAAGTACGGCGACAGGCTGAGCGTGCGACCAACATCGTCAACAACCTGCTTAACTTCTCACGCACCGGCGACGCGACCGAGTTCATCGAGATCGATATCAGCCGCGTGCTTGACGACACGCTCCAGCTGCTCGAACCGCAGTTACGCGGAAACCAGATTGAAATTGTGCGCGGATATGATCCGGAGTCGCCCACTGTGATTGGTAACGCCGGGAAATTGCAGCAGGTGTTTACCAATTTACTTTTAAACGCGCGTGATGCGATTCCGTTTGGTGGTTCCATCAAGCTTTCAACCTTCTCGACTGACGACCATTCGCTCACGATCGAGGTCGCCGATACCGGCATCGGTATTGATCCGGAAAACGTGGCGAAGATTTACGACCCCTTCTACACCACCAAGGGCGTCGGACGTGGAACCGGATTGGGTTTGGCGGTTTCGTACGGAATTGTGCAGGAGCATTCGGGCCATATCAGCGTTGAAAGCACGCCCGGACACGGAACCATCTTTCGCATTACGCTGCCGACCGTGCGCGCACGGGCGAGACTGCAGGCCGTGGCTGACTAGCCTTTCAATCTGAGATCTCAAATCTCAGATTTCGCATTCAAAATTCAAAACTCAAAATTCAAAACTCAGATCTGAACCTCTTCAAGCAGTCGTCTGCTTTTTTTTTCCACTAATCTCCCCTAAACTGATGCGCTCCAAAGAAAGCACGAGGACCATCAGGGATTGGCGGTGAAGACCGAAAAGCGCGTGGCTAAAAAAGGCTCAGTACTCATCGTCGACGACGAGGAGATAATGCGTGAAGTGTTGGAAACGCTGCTCTCTTCCGAAGGCTATCGCGTCGATCTCGCCAAGACCGGTGAAGAAGGTCTCGAGTCGTACGGTCGGCGCGCCTACGACGTAGTGCTGCTCGACGTTTCCATGCCCGGCATCGGCGGCCTGCGCGCGCTCGAAGAGTTTCTCAAGATGGACGAAGACGCCGTGATCGTAATGATCACCGCCTACGCCACCTTCGATACCGCCATCGCAGCCTGGGAACACGGCGCCTTCAATTGCATCCGCAAGCCTTTTCAAAACGAACAAATTACTTCGACTATCGCGGCCGGCATCAAGCGCCGCCGTAAAGAAGAAGAACGTCGCACGCTTAGACGCGCAATGAGCCGCGCCGTCGATCGCGGCGCGATGGTCGGCCGCTCTGACGTTATGCAGGAAGTGTTTCGTCTGGTCGAGCAGGTGGCGCCCGCACGTTCTACCGTTTTAATCACAGGTGAAAGCGGAACCGGTAAAGAACTCATCGCCAAAGCGATCCACGAGGCCAGCCCGCGCGCCGGCAAGCCTTTCGTCACCGTGAACAGTTCCAACATACCTTCTGAATTGCTCGAGTCGGAATTGTTTGGCCACACGCGCGGGGCGTTCACCGGCGCCGTGGCCGCGAAGAAAGGTTTGTTCGAAGTTGCTGACGGCGGCTCCATTTTTCTCGACGAGATCGGAGACATTCCGCCCGAGACTCAAGTACGTTTGCTGCGCGTTATTCAGGAGCGCGAATTCACGCCGCTCGGAGACACGGTCCCGCGTCGGGTCGATGTGCGCATAATTGCGGCGACTAACATCGAACTCAAAGAGGCCGTTAAGCAGGGTACGTTTCGCGAAGATCTTTATTATCGCTTGGCGGTGGTGCCGATTGAGTTACCCCCGCTGCGCGATCGGCGTGAGGACATACTGCCGCTGGCGCAGCATTTTATCGAGAAGTACAACGAGGAAAACAGTCGGGTTGTCTCAGAACAAATTGCTCCGGACGTACTGGCGCTGCTCGAGGCCTATTCGTGGCCGGGTAACGTGCGCGAGCTGGAGAACGCGATTGAGCGCGCCGTGGTGATCGCGCCGCGCGATGAGGTCTCGCGTGAATGTTTGCGGCCGGAAATTAGCGATCCGCAATCAGTGATTGTGGCCTCGCAGGAAGGCGCCAGCGTCGGTGCGGTACAGGACCTCGGACGCGGCATTAATTTTTACGACCAGGTGCGGCGCTTCGAAATTGATTTGATTCGCCGGGCGCTGGAGCAAACGGGCGGTCACCAGTCGCGGGCTGCGCGCCTGCTGGGGATGAACGCGACCACGCTCAACTCAAAAATCAAAACCTACCGCATTAGTTTGCGACCGTAGTGGTAATCGAGATAGCGGGGCACCTTCCTCAACTGAGAGCTGATCAGTCCTTGAATGGCGTGCAATCCGCGATTAAGCCCAAACGCCGAAGGGCTCGAGTCCAGGAACGGGGCCTCCCACGCTCCTGTTCAAAGGAAACGAATGTCAGAAGCAGTTGATCAAATTGCGGCGTCAAAGTCGCCGCTGCATGAAACGCACGAACAGTTAGGGGCGACGATCGCTGAGATAGGCGGGTGGATGTTGCCGCTCGTTTACGCCGACTTCCCGCTTGAGTACGCATCAATCCGTGAAGCTGGCGCCGGCCTGATTGATCTCTCCTCGCGCGGGCGCTTACTGGTGAGTGGTTCCGAAGCCGTCCCATTTCTCAATGGCTTGATCACGAACGATATGAAAACGCTTTTGCCAAACACCTGGATGCCGGCGGCGTTTCCAAATGTTCAGGGTCGCTTGATCGCGAGCGTCCGCGTGGCCCGGCTACCAGACGAAACGACTCCAGCCTTCCTGATCGA
>JBKPNP010000614.1:0-4010 GCA_046732775.1 Acidobacteriota bacterium | reverse complement strand
GTATTTTCGCGGCGCTTGCGTACGCATTTCGCCGATCAGGTTGCGATTTTCCACTCGTCGTTGTCGCGCGGCGAGCGGTTCGATGAGTGGACTCGCGTCAGAACTGGACAGGCGCGCGTAGTCATAGGAACGCGTTCTGCCGTATTTGCACCCGTTAAGGATTTGGGGCTCGTCATTGTCGACGAAGAACACGAGTCGACTTACCGGCAACAGGATTCACCACATTACAACGGCCGTGATACGGCCATCATGCGCGCGCAAAAGGAAGCAGCGGTCGTTATCCTTGGATCTGCCACGCCTTCACTCGAATCGTTTCACAACGCGACAAGCGGCAAATACCAATATCTGCAGTTACCGAACCGCCTTGGCAACCGACCGATGGCGCAGGCCGAGATCGTCGACATGCGCACCGTGTTTTCGCGTCAGCAAAAACCACAGATTTTTTCTAATGAACTGCTCAGCGCGATCGCGGAGACTCACGAAAAAGGTGAACAATCGATCATCCTGCTGAATCGGCGCGGCTACTCGAGCTTCGTCTTATGCCGCTCGTGCGGTGAAAGCATCCAGTGTCCCAACTGCGATGTGACGCTCACTTACCATCGCAGCGACAAAGTGATCATTTGTCATTACTGCAACCATCGCGAGGCGGCGCCGCACGTCTGCCCTAGCTGCAAGGGAAAATATATTTACTACGTCGGCGAAGGAACTCAGCAGATCGAGGAGCAACTGCGCAAACTATTTCCGGCGATCAGGATTGCGCGAATAGATCGCGACACTGCCTCGCGCCGCGGTGTGTTTGAAAACTCACTGCATGAATTCGGCGCCGGTAAGATCGACATGCTGGTAGGAACACAGATACTGGCCAAGGGCCACGACTTCCCTAACGTTACCCTTGTCGGAGTGGTTTCCGTAGACGCGGGCATGGCTTTGCCGGACTTCCGTGCTGCTGAACGAACGTTTCAATTGCTGACGCAGGTCGCGGGTCGCGCGGGTCGTGGAAACCGCCGCGGAACAGTTTTGATTCAGACCTATCACCCATATCATTACGCGCTCAAGCACGCAGCCGCGCAGGACTACGCAGGCTTTTATCAGGAAGAAATCAGACACCGGCAAAGCCTCAACTACCCACCGTTCGTGGCGCTCGCCTCGCTGCTCGTACACGGCGCGGATTTGCCGCGGGTGCGGGCGGACGCGTTGGAGCTACGGCAACAATTGGACCTGGTAAACAGCGAACGCGCAGCGCGCATTCTCGGTCCGGCGCCCGCGCCGCTCGCCAGGCTGAAAGGCGAATTTCGCGTGCAGTTACTGATCAAATGCCGGAATCGACGCGAGTTGCGACGGCTGATCGATACCGCATTGAAGGCGCTGACGGAAAAAAAGATTAACTTGCGCTCGATTACGGTTGAGATCGACCCGGTCTCGATCATGTGACGCAAACTATCTGTAACGCAAACTGTTAGTTTGCGCGGCGCGGCAGTAGCCCGACAGTTATGGAGGGCTAAGACGCCACTCAAGCTTGGTTTAGACCGCAACCCACGAGGGTTCTTCTACGCGGAGCCCCCCATAACTGTCGGGCTACTGCCCCGTGCTGCGTCGTGTCTTACAAACTGACAGTTTGCGTTACGAATGCGATAAACTTCGCCCATGAAACTTTCGGAACTGGCAAACCTTACGGCCGCGCGACTCGATGACGGCTCCGGCGACCTTGAAATAACCGGTGCTGCCGGGCTCGATGAAGCCAGGCCCGGCGACATCTCCTTTCTCGCAAATCCGCGCTACACGCCGAAAGTGAATACCACCAACGCCTCCGCGATTTATCTCGCTGAAGGCGCGCCCGTCGAGCGCAAAATTCCGATTCTGCGCGCAGCGAATCCCTACCTCGCCTACACGCGTGCGCTGCGGTTATTCCATCCGGAGCCAGAGTTTTCGCCGTTCATTCATGAATCAGTGGTCATCGATCCTTCTGCTGAAGTTGCCGAGAATGTTGTGATTGGAGCGGGCGTGGTGATCGGACCACGTTGCCGGATCGCCGCAGGAGTTCGCATTCATCCGAACGCAACGATCTACGAGCACGTAACGATCGGACCCGATTGCACAATTCACTCGGGCGCGGTGCTGCGTGAGCGCTCGCAACTGGGCGAGCGGGTAGTCATCCACAACAACGTCGTGGTTGGCTGTGACGGATTCGGCTATGCGAAAGACGAAGCGAAACGCTGGCTGAAGATTCCGCAGACGGGCCGCGTCGTGATTGAAGATGACGTTGAGATTGGCGCCGGTACCACCATCGATCGCGCCTCGGTGGGCGAATCGCGCATCGGGCGTGGCACCAAGATAGATAACCTGGTGCAGGTTGGTCACTCCTGCACGATCGGCGAAGACACTTTGCTCTGCGCCCAGGTGGGACTCGCAGGCAGTTCGCACATTGGCAACCGCGTGATACTGGCTGGACAGGCAGGCGTGGCGGGCCACCTGACGATTAGCGACGATGTAGTGCTGACAGCGAAGAGTGCAACGAGTCACGACGTGCCGGCGGGGAAAGTGATTTCAGGGATACCGGCGTTTGATAATCGCGATTGGTTGAGGTCGATCGCCGCTTTCAGAAGACTTGGCGAGATGCAGCGCAAGCTGCGCGAACTGGAAAAGAAGATCGCGGAAATGTCCGACAAACTGTTCGACAAACTTTAGTTTGTCGATGCCGACGCTACAACTGATTCCGGGGTGACTTTTACTTAGCGCAAGGGCGCCGTCTGCGCCGGGGGCAGTAGCCCGACAGTTATGGAGGGCTACAACGCCACTCAACAGGACCTATCAATACCGGGCGTGACCCCACGGGAGTTGCGCACGCCGTAGCCCTCCATAACTGTCGGGCTACTGCCAAACTCTCCGACGACAAACTGAAGTTTGTCGAACATAGTTATCGAAGATCTAGGTGATCGCGCCGCCGTCAACGATCACGACTTCACCGTTCATGAAACTATTTCGATCGCTCACCATAAAGGCTGCATACTCCGCCAACTCTTCCGGCCTGCCCAAACGCCCCGAAGAAGCCCAGAAGTGATGCATCTGCAGTAGCCGTTCAGGAAGAGCTTGCGCGAGTTCGGTATCGAAGATTCCCGCGGCGATTGCGTTCACCTTCACCCCAAAAGTTCCCGCTTCACGCGACAGGCACTTAGTGAAACCGATCATTGCGGCTTTGGAAGTCGCGTAGTGGACTGCGGTCGGTAAGGCGCGCATGGCCCCGATCGAAGTTATGTTCAGGATGCTTCCCTTCCGCTGCCGGATCATCTGTTTATAAATTGGTTTGGTGACCGCGAAGAGACTGCCAACATTCGTGTCAATTACTTCGTCCCACGCGCGGTCAGTCGTAGTCGCGAAATTATCGCCCCGATTAATCGCAGCGTTATTGATCAGGATGTCGAGCCCGCCCCACTTCTCGACAACTTCGCGCGCCACTTTTTTCATTCCCAAACGGTCCGTGACTGACACTTTGAATTGCAACGCGCGCCGTCCATGAGCCTCAATTTTTGCCACCGTTTCAGCTGCGAGATCCTCACGGTTATTGAAATTGAACGCAATGTCAGCGCCCTCGCGGGCGAGCACGTCGCACAAAGCGGCGCCGATGCCGCGCGTGCCTCCGGTGATAAAAGCGCGTTTACCTTCGAGCAATAGGCTCACAGTTAATCGGTCTCCTAAAAAAGCCCGCATCGAACCAGGCGAGCGGGCTACATGTTTCCGGCTCTGCTTGAACTTGAGCAGGCGTCAAGATCGAAACGTAAATTACGAGTTGATTTTGTGCCGGGAAATTAAACTCTGAAAAGCGATAACAGTCAACGAGGGACAAACTGCGGTAGGAATCAAACGGATACCACTTCGGCCAGCGCGCCCTGGTCCGTGGTTTCGTTCGCAGCAGGGATCAGGGCAGCAATTTCTTCCACGATGTGCCGAGTAGCATTTGGAATAGCGAGACCGATCGTCGCCGCTCGCATGGCCGAGTAATGCGCGGTGTCGTC
>JBKPNP010000613.1:0-2609 GCA_046732775.1 Acidobacteriota bacterium | reverse complement strand
GGAGCTGGCGCCATCGGCACATCATTAAGCCGCAGGCAGCAGGCGCAATCCTGCACGACGAAATAGACTACGAGCCGCCGTTCGGTTTCCTCGGTCGCGCGGTTGCGCCGTTGTTCATTCAGAAGCGACTGGAAAAGCTGTTCGCTTACCGCCATCAGGTGACCACCCGCTGGTGTGAAACTGAGGATCGCTGAAACAAAAAGTATCGCCTGGAGATTTATGCTAACGCACATTGTAATTTGGAAGTATCGCGCTGACGTCGATGAGGGCGTTCGCAGTGAACACGTAAAGCTGTTGCGTAACCTCAAATCGCTAATCGACGAGCTTGAAAGTCTGTCGGTCGGTAGCGACGTTTTGAAACTGCCGCGTTCATTTGACACCGGACTCGTCGCGGTATTTAGAGATCGCGCTGCGTTGGAGGCTTATACGGTTCATCCCGAACACATCAAGGTAGTCGCCTTCGGATCGAAGATTTCCGAACGCGTGGCGTCAGTAGATTTCGAGAGCTGATTGTTTACATGAAGCGTTGGCAAAAACTCCTGGTGTTGTTGCTGGCGCTAGTTCTGCTTTCTCAGGTTCCGTTCGCGTACCGGCGCTACAAGCTCGGACGCTTGCACGCCGCCATTCAACAACTCAACGCCTCGCGCCTCTCCTCGGCGAATACGGGAAAGTTTGTCGAGTACAGGGGCGTCGCTCACGTTCACTCCGCCCTCGGCGGCCACAGCCACGGCACCTTTGAAGAAATTATCGCCGCCGCCAAGGCCAACGACCTCAACTTTGTCTTACTCACTGAGCACACTGCGCAGCTCTACAACACTGCGGATCTCACTCTTAAAGGTGACTACGGCGGCGTCCTGTTTGTTAACGGGAACGAAGTGAATCCGTCCGGGGCTGACCGCTTGTTGTTGTTTCCCGGTATGGAATCCACGCCGGCGCCGGCCGCCTCCGCTCCAGGTGCTGAACCGGGAAACGCGGGCTCGCTCGGGGATATTGTTACTCGGGGACGCGGCGCCGGAGGATTGAGTTTCGTCGCGTATCCACAGGAATTCAGTGGCTGGAGTACAACTGCTTACGACGGCATCGAAGTCTACAACCTCTACACCAACGCGCGGCAGATCAATCCGCTCGTAATGTTTTTCGATGTGCTGTGGTCGTATCGCAGTTATCCGGATCTGCTGTTCGCAAACTTTTACCGGCGGCCAAACGAGAGTTTACAGCTCTGGGATCGACAACTCGCGACCACATCGCGCCGCCTCGTGGCAATCGGCGGCAACGATGCGCATGCAAACGTTGGCATCAGTCTGAACGATGCCAGTGGTCGAACTCTGATTGGTTTGAAACTCGATCCTTACGAACGCAGCTTTCGGCTGTTGCGTCTTCACGTGCTGCTGCCAAGCGGGGAAAGCCTCAATCGCGAAACACTGATCGCCGCGATAGCCGCGGGCCACTGCTTCATTGGCTTTGATTTGTTTGGCGACAGCTCCGGATTTAGTTTCGCTGCTACTAATGGCAGTGAAGAGAAAATTCAGGGTGATGAAGTCACACTCGCAAACGAAATAAAGCTGACGATCAAAACGCCTGTAGTGAGTCGGATCGTCTTGCTAAAGGACGGAACCCCGATTCGCAATGAGAGTGGGGCGAGCGCCAAAGACTACACGGTGACGGAGCGCGGGGTTTATCGTGTTGAAGTTTACCTGCCGCAGTTGCCGTCACCGGTTGGGGCCGAACCATGGATTATTTCCAACCCGATCTATGTGCGATGATTCACGGACCCTTCTCTTGCGCGCGAGCAGTGCTTGATTCTTCAATCTGACACGAGTAAGCTCAGCCTATCGACAAAACTTGTCTGTTGAAGTTTCAAACTTCGACGTTTGGGACGAAACAAACCCCCCGCTCCATCCTGATACTTTCTCCAGACATTTGTAACTTCCACGTCTGCAAACCGTGGAAGACTATTCAAACGCGCGCGTGATTGCGTGAAGAATCTCTTCCCGTCGTAGTGAACACTTAAGTTCACTGCGCCAGCGTTGTGACTTTAACCGTGACTTCATAAGGAGAACTAAAATGGGACTGTTCGACAAAATGTTTGGCAAAGGCGCAACCACTGCGCAGCAGGAACCGAATTCGCAAGCACGCTTCAACGAGCTCAAAGGCAAGTATCAATCGGTGCTCAATCTGATCGAGCAAAAAGAAGTGCAGCTGCAGAATCTGCACGTGGAAAACAATAAGTTGTTCATCAGAGGTTCGGCGCCGTCGTCACAAGTGAAAGATGAGATCTTTAACCAGATCAAACTGGTCGACTCGAACTATGAGCAGGATCTAACTGCAGACATCACTTACGATGAAACTCGCGCGGCGGCTGCGGCCGCAGGTGGCGGCCAGGGTCAGGGTGGACAGACTTACGAGGTTAAATCAGGCGATAACCTGTCGAAAATCAGCAAACAGTTTTATGGGGACGCGAACGAGTACATGCGCATTTACTACGCAAACCGTGACAAGTTGAGTGATCCGGACAAGATTCAGGTGGGACAGCAATTGACGATTCCACCGGCTGAGTAACTCGACACTTTGGCGAGACTGGAGCGCAACTGACTGGAGCGCAACCGTCC
>JBKPNP010000612.1:0-1274 GCA_046732775.1 Acidobacteriota bacterium | reverse complement strand
GACCGCAGACGGTTGCTGCTCTACACGCAGGCCTGGATGTTGTTGTCGGCTGTATCGCTGGCGCTACTGACGTTGTTTGGTCTCACCACGCCTGTCGTTTTACTGATCTTGATTTTCAGTCTGGGACTCGGCTCAGCGCTCACTGCGCCCGCCTGGCAAGCGATCATTCCTGACCTCGTCCCACGCAGCGAACTTTCCGCCGCAGTCTCGCTGAACAGCGTGGCTTTCAACATAGCGCGCGCGGTTGGCCCGGCACTCGGCGGATTACTGGTAGCGGCCGTTGGCTCGTGGGCAGTATTTTTTCTGAATTCGTTTTCATTCGTCGGCGTAATCTTCGTCCTCTACCGTTGGCGCAGAGAACCGGTCGAAAGTTACTCGCCGACCGAACGGATCGTCGGCGCCATGAAGGCCGGGGTGCGTTATGTTCGTTACGATCCCGCTTTGCGCGCCGTGCTGGTGCGGACGGGAGTTTACGTGAGTTGCGCGAGCGCGCTCTGGTCAATGTTGCCCCTCGTGGCGCGACAGCAGCTCGGACTTAACGCCGGCGCTTATGGCGTGTTGTTGGGCAGCCTGGGAGCGGGCGCAATCCTCGCCGCTTTTATTTTGCCGGCGCTACGAAGGGCGCTGTCGGCGAATGCGCTGATCGTCATCGGCACAATTGTCTTTGCCGGAACTACCGCCACCCTCGCCACTGTTCACATTTTTTGGTTGTTGTGTCTGGCGCTCTTCGCGGGGGGAATCGCCTGGATGACGTTGATGTCGACGTTCAGCGTCAGCGTCCAGACACTGGTTCCGGCATGGGTGCGCGCGCGCGTGCTGGCTACTTATATGCTCGTCTTCTTTGGCGGCATGGCGATCGGCAGCGCGAGTTGGGGTGTGATCGCGACGCATATTGGAGTCTCAGAAGCGCTGCTTTGCGCCGCGGCCGCGATGATTGCCGGACTCGCTGCGGCGTGGTTCTTTCCTTTGCGAATTGGCGAAGGCCTCGATCTCGAGCCGTCGATGCATTGGCCCGATCCTGTTTTCATCGAAGAGCCGCACCCGGCAGACGGGCCGGTGCTGGTGACGGTCGATTACGAGATCGATCCGGAGCGCGCGTCGGAATTTGTGGCGGCGATGCAGGAAATGAAACGGATTATGAAACGCGACGGCGCGGTGCGTTGGGGACTGTTTGTGGACCCGGCAGAACCGAGCCGCTACTTTGAAACGTTTCTGGTAGAGTCCTGGGCCGAGCACATGCGACAGCATGCGCGGGTCACGAGGGAAGACCGCAG
>JBKPNP010000611.1:0-3841 GCA_046732775.1 Acidobacteriota bacterium | reverse complement strand
GCGCTCCGGGATTTTGAAATCGACGTCAACGGGTTTGAGTGTCTTGACGTAGGTGCGTCGACCGGTGGCTTCACCGATTGTCTTTTGCAGAACGGTGCGCGACACGTGATTGCGCTGGACGTTGGCCACAACCAGATCGATTGGCGATTGCGGTCCGATCAACGCGTCGAGGTCAGGGAAGGTGTTAATGCGCGCAATCTGCAGCCGGCCGACTTCGCAACCGCATTCGACCTGGTGGTGATGGATGTTTCTTTTATTTCCGCAACTAAAGTCCTGCCCGCCCTGGTTCCACTTTTGAAACCCAACGCGCGAATGGTTGTGCTTATCAAACCTCAGTTTGAGGTTGGCAAGGGCCAGGTTGGAAAAGGGGGAATCGTTCGCGACCCCGAGCAACACGCGCGCGTAATCGAGGACGTGAACCGCGCCGCAGAGTCGCTGGGATTAACCCCACTACAAGTAGTCGAGTCTCCAATCCGCGGAGCTGAGGGCAACGTCGAATTTCTTGCGCTGTACGAGCGGGTAAAGCCTTAGGCTGTCATCGCGCGGCAGTACGTATTGCCCGTTATCGTCCTTGCAGTTAACATTGCCGCGTTCCTATTTAAAATCTGCATCCTCCGAGTTAACCGTCTAGCTGCTGCAAATGACTTCGTCTATCAAGCGCATCGGCATCGTTTTGAAACCGAATCAACCAGACGCATTGAAAACGATGTGTGAGTTGACGGTGTGGCTTTCAAAACGTGGCATCAGCTTGTTCGGAGGCCCGGAAGTCGATCGCGAGCGCATCGCACAACAAACCGGATGCGCCGTTGAACAGGTTGAGCCAGATCAGATTGCGACGAATGCCGATCTGATACTGGTGATGGGCGGAGACGGCACGATGATCGCCGCGGCACGATTGATGGGCGACGCAGAAGTGCCCGTGCTCGGTATCAATTATGGCGGCCTCGGTTACCTCGCTGAGTTTCGCATCGAAGAACTCTATTCCGCACTCGAGTCCATACTTGAAGGCCGTTTCCGTCTCGATCGCCGCGTCATGCTCGAAGTTGAGTTAGTGCGCGGGGACGAAAGTGTAACGAGGAATCGCGTGCTTAACGATGTGGTTATTAACAAGTCAGCGCTAGCGCGGATCATTGAGATAGAAGCGTATCTCAATCAGCAATTTGTAAATTCCTTTCGGGCCGACGGGCTGATAGTTTCAACGCCGACCGGCTCTACTGCCTACAATCTTTCGGCGGGCGGTCCAGTAATCTTTCCCTCGATGAATGCTGTCGTCATCACGCCCATTTGTCCGTTTACACTTTCGAATCGGCCCATCGTCGTGCCTGACGGGGCGGAGATCGTGTTGCACTTGAAAACGGATCATGAGGACGTCGCCCTCACGCTTGATGGGCAAGTAGGGTTTCCTTTGAAAGTGGAAGACCGGGTAACGATTCACAAGAGCGAGACCACCTTTAATCTGGTGCAACCTGCGAATCGCAATTATTTCGACGTGTTGAGAGACAAGCTTCGCTGGGGGAGATAAAAAGAGTTTCGAGTTCCGAGTTCCGAGTTTCGAGTTCAAAGATTCGGACATTTGAATCTGGAACTTGAAACTTACGTCACCGAACTTGGAACTTGGAGCTTGGAACTCGGAAGTCGGAACTCGCAACTTGGAACTCGAAACTTAATCAACATGGCAGACAAAAAACGAAAAAAGCCGCGGCAAACGATCGCCTCCGATGCCTTCGAGCGTGAAGTCACTACGGATCTTGACGAGGCAACTCAGGATAAGCCGAAGGGTTTAGCGCTCCACACGCGCATACTCATCGGCCTGGCCGTCGGTGTGATCGCAGGCGTGATCGTGAACAAAGCTTTCGGTGGCGATCATCCGCGGGTCGTTTGGGTAGTCGACAACCTGACGCACCCGATCGGCCAGCTGTTTCTGCGGCTGCTGCTGATGATCGTCGTGCCACTAGTGTTTTCTTCGCTCGTGGTTGGTGTGGCGGGTATTGGCGACATACGCAAGCTCGGTCGTGTTGGTCTGAAGTCTTTTGGTTACTGTCTGGTGATTTCGGCTATCTCCGTAGTCATCGGCCTCACACTCGCGAACACGATCAAGCCCGGCAAGCGAATCGATCCGGCAACGTCCGCGGCGCTGCAGCAACGTTACGCGACGGAAGCAACGAAGACCCTCGAGGCGGCGAAGAAGTCGGGCGCAGTTCCGTCTCCACTGATGCAGGTTGTCGACACGCTCGTGCCGGCGAACCCGCTGGCGTCAACTGCAGGTGTGCCTTCGAATCCGAGCACTTCGACGTCCGCGGGCACGCCGAACATGCTGCACTTGATGTTCTTTGCTTTGATCATCGGCGTTGCCATCACGCTAATCCCGGTCACCGTCACAGCGCCATTGTTGCGCGGGCTGGAAGCGCTATATGAAATCACTGCGAAGATCATCGAGATGATCATGAAGGTCGCTCCTTACGCGGTGGCCTGCCTCCTGTTCAATAACACGGCGAGATTCGGACTGGATCTGCTACAGGCGCTCGGGTGGTTCGTGGTGACGGTATTGCTCGGTTTGTCGATACACATGTTCGGCGTCTATTCGTTGTCAGTCTATTTCCTGTCCCGCCTTTCGCCGCTCGATTTCTTTCGGCGCATCAAGACCGTAATCCTGACCGCGTTTTCAACGTCATCGTCTAACGCGACGCTGCCGACAGCATTAAAAGTTTCGGAAGAAAACCTCGGCGTGCCGCAGGAAATTAACAGCTTTGTCTTAACCGTCGGCGCCACCGCTAATCAAAACGGCACCGCGTTGTACGAAGGCGTCACGGTGCTTTTCCTGGCGCAACTTGCCGGCGTCGACTTGTCGCTGGGGCAACAATTGATGGTCGTTTATCTGGCGATTCTCGGCGGCATTGGCACCGCCGGTGTGCCGTCAGGCTCGATACCGTTCATCATCGGAGTGCTGGTGACGATTAACGTCAACCCGGCGCTGATCGCGATCATTCTCGGCGTGGATCGCATACTCGATATGTGTCGTACCACGTTAAATGTCGTCGGCGATTTGACGGCGGCGACTTACGTGGCGCGTTCGGAAGGTTATGAATTGCTACAGCCGCACGAGCCTGCGATCGTTCACGCAATAGGGATTAGTGAATAGTGAATAGGAAATAGGGGATAGTGAATCGTAAATAGAGATTCTATCGTCGACGACTTGTTCAGAATACAGTTATTACGACCACCACGCTCTTACCTATTCACCATTAACTATTCACTATTTACTATCCCAGGGGTAACAACGAATGGTTTTTCCGCTATACGACGACAACAGTGATCGCACGATCGTGCCGGTCGTCAACTACGTTCTGATTGCAATCAACATCCTCGTCTTTGTCTTTCTGCAGCAGCTCGGCAGCAATGACAGGTTCACCTACGCGTTCTCCACCGTGCCGCAGGAAATCATCAGCGGCCGTGACATCAAAACTCCTGAACGCGTCCGCGAAGATCCGGTGACCGGTCAGCAGATCTTAGTTCCGGGCCTTCAGCCCACACCTTTTTCGGTTTATCTCACGCTGCTCTTTTCGATGTTCATGCACGGCGGCATCGCCCACATCGCGGGCAACATGCTCTTCCTTTGGATTTTTGGCGATAACGTGGAAGACCGCATCGGTCATGTCAGGTATCTGATTTTTTATTTGATGTGTGGCGTGGTTGCATCGCTCGCACACGTGGTGACTACGGCGATGTTAGCTTCGCAACAGGGCAGCCTGCTGATTCCGAGTCTGGGAGCGTCTGGGGCAATTTCCGGCGTGTTGGGTGGCTACATTTTGCTCTACCCGCGTCGTCGCGTTACTGTGATCCT
>JBKPNP010000610.1:0-1428 GCA_046732775.1 Acidobacteriota bacterium | reverse complement strand
CGCGGCCGATCACGTTTCTGGTCGAACTGTTGGCAGCCATTCCTTCCGTGGTCTACGGCCTGTGGGGAATCTTTGTGCTTGCGCCGTTTCTGCGCGTCTACGTTGAACCGCAACTCCAGCGTTGGCTTGGGTTCCTGCCGTTCTTCAAAGGCGCAATAACCGGCATCGGTTTGCTCACCGGGGGAATTATTCTCGCCATCATGGTGACGCCAATTGTGTCCGCGGTCGTGCGAGATGTGCTCGCGGCAGTTCCAGGTTCGCAGCGTGAAGCCGCACTCGCTTTGGGCGCCACCAAGGGGGAGACGACGCGCGTTGTGTTGGTGAATGCTGCACCCGGAATTGCGGGCGCGGTAATCCTCGGACTAGGTCGCGCGATTGGAGAAACGATGGCGGTAACGATGGTCATCGGCAATCGCGCGCACATCAGCGCCTCATTGTTAGAGTCGTCGTACACGATCGCTTCAGTAATCGCGAATGAGTTCACTGAAGCAACACAGGATCTTTACTTGAGCGCGCTCGTGGAGTTGGGACTGATCCTGTTTTTGGTGACGTTTGTAGTTAACGCGATTGCGAGATTTCTGGTTTGGAACGTCACGCGGAAAACGAGCGGCGCCGGCAGCGCTGTTTAGGTAACGCAAACTGTCAGTTTGCGATTTGAGACAGTGGAACGTGCAGTACGCAAACTAACAGTTTGCGTTACAACACTAATGCGAAGAGTTGACCAAATACGACGGAGCACCAGCGCGACCATGACCACGCTCACGGCGCTCTGCACGGTCGCGGCAGTCGGCATTCTCCTAATCATTCTCATTTACATCGCGATTCAGGGTGTGGGCGCCTTGAACCTGAGTTTTCTTACGAATGATCCGCGGCCGGTCGGCGAAGGCGGCGGCATACGCAACGCGATCATGGGAACGCTGTTGTTGCTGCTGGCCTCGTCAGCCATCGGTCTGCCCTTTGGCATTGCGGTTGGCATTTACCTATCCGAATTCGGACAGGGACGATTCGGAAGTGCGGTTCGTTTTCTGGTCGACACGCTGACGGGAATACCCTCGATTGTCACCGGCGTGTTCGTTTACACGATTGTCGTTGTGCCGCTCAAGCATTTTTCGGGTTTCGCCGGCAGCGTGGCGCTGGCGCTGATCATGGTTCCGATTGTGGCGCGCACAACTGAAGAGATGATCAAGCTTGTGCCGCACAGTTTGCGCGAAGGAGCACTCGCGCTCGGTGCGCCGCAATGGCGCGTGACGCTCGGCGTCGTGGTGCCGGCGGCTGCTTCAGGGATCGCAACCGGAGCGATGCTCGCAATCGCGCGTATCTCGGGGGAGACAGCGCCCCTGCTGTTTACCGCCTTTGGCAGCCGGTTCTTCAGCTATTACCTGGATCAGCCAATCGCTTCGTTGACCGTGCAGATTTATAACTACGCAA
>JBKPNP010000609.1:0-3609 GCA_046732775.1 Acidobacteriota bacterium | reverse complement strand
CGTCGATGCTGAGTGTGCCTCCCTCGAAGTAGATCGAGCCGCCGCTCGCGTTTGAGCCGGCGCCGTTGTTGAAGTTTCCGCCGTTACCGCCGATCGCTGCGTTGCCCGTGAAGGTACTATTCGAAATTACGACGTTGGCGCTGAGACCGCGACTGGCGAGGCCGCCACCAAAGGCATCGAGAGTTCGGTGCTCGTTCACGATGTCGTCGCCCTTTCCTAAGGCCTGGCACGACTGCACAGTCACGTTAATAAGCGTAACGCTGCCGCCGCTATTGAGAATTCCGCCACCGAAGCGGTTGGTGCCTTGAACCAGCGGGTTCGTGTTGACGCCGTTGGTGCCATCGTCTGTGGCCTGGCCTCCGGCAATGGTTAGATCAGCAAACGTCACCGTGTTGGCGCCGCTGACGATATGAAACGCGCGGTCATGCGACGCGCCGGATATGAGACCCGCGGCATTTACAGTGGAGCCGTTACCATTCAGGGTCACCGTATGAGAGTCCGCATTGATGTCGAGATCTCCGGTGATCGATAAGTTGTCCTGGACGATATTGGCGAGAGTCAGATTGTAGGTGGTGGTCGCCTGCAAATCGATAATTATGGGATTGGGGCTGATGGTCCCGTTTGAGTTGAGGATTGCCCCGCGCAAGCTGCAATCGTTGGGTGCGGCGGTGCAGGCCGTTGCCGCGGCAGTGTCGTCAGTGCGGTCCACGGTTAAGGTCGTGGCCAGCGGCATGAAGAATGGCAAAAGCTGAGTTGGGGCGGACTGATTCGGCGAACTCACGAAAGCCCTCTGGGGAAAACTGAGAAGTGCGCCAAACAGGATCAGCGAGGCTAATGTCGACCGGAAGATTTTTCTACTCATGGTTATGCTCCGTTTTAGATGGGTGTCGTAAGGGGTTCTCACCAACCGTCGAGCGGTTTGTTACGCCGTCCTCGGGTGAATGATTCTAGTGAGGTTTTCCTGTGATTCTCTTGAGTGGGGCACAAGTTCTCGAAGGAGACCCGGCGACTGGGGCGGTTGCTGGTAGCAAACAGCTTACACGAAGGTGGGGTTCCCGGAGAACAAAATTCTCGCGCGGACGGCCCACAGCCGTTTCCCCCTAAATGCAGGAGGGTGAAATCAGTAGAACGTGTTGGGCCGTCGTTCGCCCAGAATGCGGTAATCTTTTTGATCTATGGCTGATTGAACGCGCGCGCGTACGGGATAGAGTGACCCGCGCGGCAGGTTATAAACGGCGAGTCCGATGTGAAACAGTACGCCACAGGCCAGGAATATCCCCGCCAGTCGTCGCCAACGCTGTCTTTTCAAAACCCGCTCCCAGCAATAGAAGCTGTAGATCATCAGCAGTGGAAACGTGATGTAGACATGGTTCGACTGCGGCGGCTTGATGGAAAACAAAAAGCTTAGATAAACCAGCAAGATGTTCAGCGCTGCCAAATATTTAATCGCGCGCCAGCTCGTCTGTTCTGAATCTCGCCTAAACCAGAAAACAATTAACGCGACGGCCTGCGCGATGGCGACAATGGTCAGAAACAAGACGAGCGGAACCTGCCAGGGCTGGTGTTTGAAAAAGGCGATTCGATCAGCGGTGTGTCCGCCGATGAAGTTAGTGACGTCAAAAATCATCAGCGACAATGAACGACGGAAAACTCCGAAGATCGAAGAGAGGTTATCGGCGTTAAAGCCGATGGCCGAGCCGGTGCCGCCGGCGCTCCAGCCGTACCTCGCGAGCGTGGGCAGGAGTAGTGCACCGGGTGTGAGCGCACCGGCGAGAAATGAAGCAATCGCGTTTAGCAACTTACGCGCGCCAGCCCTCGCCTGGAAGTAAAACGCGATAGCGACGTATGGAACCAACAACACCCAGGACAGATGCAACTGCATCGTCCAGCACAACCCGAAACCAAGCATCGCGTTCGCGAGGCGTTTGTCGATTAGATTCACGGTCGTCGACGGAAAGAGTTCCAGCGCTCCAATGAAAGCGACAATGCTGCCGGCCAGCAGATACGACGGGTTGTAAATGTTCGTAGAGAGATTGAGTGTCCAGGGCGAAGTGAGCAGCCAGATCCAAACGAACCAGCGCGGCAATTGCGGCAGGCGCTGGCAGCAGTACCAGGCGAGCAGACAGAGACTCGCGAACGAGAGGACGTTGAGCAGAACGTAAGGCGCTTCGGCGAACGGGGCCCCAAACAGCGGCAACCCGACAAGCAATCCCTGGAGCGCGCCGGGAATTTGAACTTCGCCCCACACCACGTCTGGCCCAAAGTAAGGCCACGCATGCGTCGTATAAAACTTGAGACCCAGCAGATAGATTTGCGTCGAGTCAGCGTCTTGAAACGCGGCGCACAAGCCGAAGCCCAAACGGAACAGGAACGCGACTAACAGCAGCAAGGCGAATTGGTATCGGTGGCGGAGAGCGCGCATGCGGAATTATGAATGCGAAACAATTTAGCGAAGCGAACTAATTTGAAATCCTCTGTGCCTCCTCCGTGTTCTTTGTGTCTCTGTGGTGAGTTTCCGCCAAACGTTGATCACCTCAGAGACACAGAGTTCACCGACATAGCACAGGGAAGAATCGGAATTAAGGCACTACTCAATTTAGGTTGGACTACTGTTTCTTACCAAAACCCACGTGCCGTTAAAAGCGGCCGTGCCGCACAACGCATCGATCGCCTGATCGTCGGTGAGGTCGTTAATGCTGGCGCCGGCGTGTTGTCCCGCTACTCCGAGTTGAACGCCCGCACGATCGTGGCCCCAACCGTGAGGAATACTAATCACGCCCTCCATGATCTCCTCGGAAATCTCCACTGGAACATCAATCGAGCCAACGCGCGAACGAACGTGAACTTGCTGGCCGTCAATAATGTCGCGGTTGGCGGCGTCGTTCGGATGCATTAACAAGGTGCAGCGCTCTGGTCCCTTCACCAGTCGTTCGCTGTTATGCATCCAGGAGTTATTACTGCGCAGATGACGCCGGCCGATGAGCAACAAATCGTATTCACGATAGTTGGTGCCGTTTTGCAGTAACTTCGCTTTAACTCGCTCGATGTCGTTCACCAGTAATTCGGGCGCTAGCGCGATGCGTTTGTCCGGCGTTGCCAGGCGTTCGGGAAGACAACTCGTCAGCGGTCCGAGGTCGATGCCGTGTGGAGATGCCTTGAGTTTCTTTAAGTTGAGCTTACCGGCGAGCGGGCGGGACGTCTTCGCTCGCATTCCATAGGGGCCAAAGCGCAGGCCGAGATCGAGCAGCCGCGACGGCGGGAAAAATCTGGCGGCGGCGCCCTTAGCTTTCGCGGCCACACTCTTCAAGCCGGCCTGCGCTTCCATTCGCGTCTGCAGCTCGAGAAGTATTTGCCAATCGTGGCGCGTGTTTTTCTCCGGTTCAAATAACGGTGGCGAATACTTCGCAGTGTTCTGGACCGCTAGGATGTGGAACACCAGATCGTAATGGTCGTGTTCGAGTGAAGCGGTAGGCGGCAGGATGATGTGCGCGTGACGCGTCGTTTCGTTTATGTAGAAATCGATCGACGCCATAAACTCGAGCCCGGCGAACGCTTCATCGAGTCGCCGTCCATTAGGAGTCGACAACACCGGATTGCCGGCGGAAGTGA
>JBKPNP010000608.1:0-2194 GCA_046732775.1 Acidobacteriota bacterium | reverse complement strand
CTCGCATACGTGTGCTCATGACAAACCTCAACCTGTTAAATCTGCACCGGATCATCACCTGAATCTGCCACGATGTTTTTGCAAATACCATACTTTTTGGCTAACTTTGCCCCACCGCGTCTTGAAAGTGAAACGAACCCTATGGCAAAGTCCAACACCACCTCGCCCAAAGAGTCTCGCGTGAAACGCACGCCTCCCAAAAAGGGCGCGGCCATTTCCGTCGCCGAGTTTCTTAAGCTGACACAGCCCAAAGGCGACTTGCTGCTCGCTGTCGAGGGCCAAACAGTTTCGTTGACCAGTCTCGAACGCATCTACTGGCCCGACGAAAAACTTACCAAGTTTGATTTGCTGTGTTACTACCTGCAGGTGAGCGATCAGCTGGTGCCATTTCTCGAAAACCGGCCGGCGATCCTGCAACGATGGCCGAGAGGTGTTAATGCTCCGATGTTCTTTCAGCAGGACCTGGAAAGCGCGCCGGCATTTGTGAAGACCAAACGGTTGACGAACCAGATGGGTCGCGAGCTGGACTACGCGGTTTATACCGGCGCCGCTTCTCTGCTGCACTTCGTTAACCTCGGAACCATTGAACAGCATCCGTGGCATTCGACCGTGGCTAAACTCGATCATCCGGACTGGATTGCGATCGACCTCGATCCGAAACAGGCGCCGTGGGAAAACGTATTGCAGGTCGCGTTGCTAACCAAACAGGTGTGTGATGAGCTGGGCGCGGTGGCCTTCCCGAAAACTTCGGGCTCCTCAGGCATACACATCTACCTGCCCCTGAAGCCAACGAACAAGTATGAAGAGGTGGCGGAGTTTTCGCGCTTGTTAGCGACGGAGGTGGCCAATCGCGCGCCAAAAATTGCAACCGTCGAACGAACGATCGCGAAGCGCAAACACGATCAGGTTTATGTGGACTGGATGCAGAACGCGCGTGGGAAAAGTTTGGCCTCGGTCTTCACAGCTCGCGCTAAACCGAAAGCTACGATCTCGATGCCGCTCACCTGGAAGCAAATAGAAAAGGGCGTGAAGATTTCCGACTTTACAGTCAAAAATGTTCCCGCCCTAATCAAGAAAAACGGCAACGCCTGGGCTGACTTTTTTGCTCAGCGCCAAAAACTCAAGCTGTAGTTGCGGTAATAAAGGTCGTTATCTTAACTCTGAAGGAGTTCGCTAACTCCAGCCCAGGGTTTCCTACCCTGGGTTAGAGCCTGGCCAATTAATATCCTCTTTTACTCTGAAGGAGTTAAGCACCGGCGAAACTCCTTCAGAGTTGGGCGTTTCTTTGGTGGCTTACTCACCCCAGGGTAGGAAACCCTGGGCTGGAGTTAGCCAACACCTTCAGTGTTAACGCTACGGCTTGATCTTTATGCCTGCCGAAAACCGCAAACCATCTTCACGCTTGTGGCTGAAGAACACCGGCAGGTAGTCGACCTGAGCCGCGCGCACATCAACATGGTTCCCGGCGCGAATATCAAGACCGCCGCCGAGAGCCATGGCAAACGCAGTATCGTTCGTGTCCGGACAGGTGAAATCGTTGTCGTGGAATTTCGCCTGGTAACGTGCCACTCCGAATAATGCGTGAGCGTACGGTAAAAACGGCGACGAGTTGCGCCAGTTGTAGCGCGGCCCGAACAGCAACGTATACCGCGACACTCGCGCCCGGAACGTTTGTCCGCTGAGCGCATCAACAAAGTCAGTATTCGCAAACGTCGCGGCAAAATTGGTGACCAATCCAATATGCGGTGTTACGTTTGCGACCACCTCGGTGGTGACGCCGTTGTAAGGAATACGTTCTGAAACGAAGTCGACGCGCCTCGTCGACCCATTCGGGTTAATGGCGCGACCGCGAATGTCTAAACGGTCGGCGCCGTTGTTGGCCCGTTCGTGAGCGTAGCCAACAAAAAATTCCCAGTTGGAATAATCACTCTGGGCAAAACCCGCTGGGGCACAGACGAGTACGATCGCGAAAAGCAGCAGTAGCTTACGCATGGGGCGGTAGTCCTCCTTGATGATTTCCCATCAACACTAGACCAAGAGACTGTGGTGATAGGAAAAATAGGAATCCGCACGTGTTTCCGATTTTTCCTGTTGATTACCTGTTTATTCGATTAAGGGGCACTCTTTTTATCATGGACGCGAACAGGCAAGCAAGGGCAAAAGCATCTCGAACTCCGCTCTCGAAGCGGCTGAA
>JBKPNP010000607.1:0-2548 GCA_046732775.1 Acidobacteriota bacterium | reverse complement strand
GGTAAACGTCGTCGCGACTCACATGAAGTCGAACAACGTGTACACATCATTCCGGTGCGCGCCCGCGATACCAGGATGGTGGGCTGCACGGGCGACTCACAAGTCGTCATCAGCAATTCCGATCTTGAAGACCTCATAGTTTCGGTACTTGACGCGGTTGATTCACCTGTCGACGTCCGAGCGCTGCGCAGTTTGGTGATGTCTCGCTTGCCGGTGATGGATATCTATCTGGTTCCGCTTGACGGCGACGATAACGACGGTGAAGGCAATCATTTTCAACCGGTCGACAAAGGCGACGATCCGGAGCAGGGTCTACTGCGACGAGAGTCGGAAGATGAAGCAGCCGGTTCCGTCGATCATTTTCTCAGCCATCTTCACGTCACCGTGCGCGGAAAGGTCAAACAGTACAACCGCATGCTCGGTGTGTTGTGGCACTGCTACTTGAGCCCGCAGCATTCCACTCAACTGGAGGTGGCGGCAGTTTTGGGAGTTTCCGATTCGCTGGTGTCGGATTATCGCCGCCGCATTGAGCAGGAGTTACGTGCTCTTTCGTTTTCGGAAGTGGAGGAGGCAAGACGGTTCGAAGGCGCATTGCGCGAGCGCGTTCGAGAACTCGTGCCGGTCGTCGAGCCGAATGAAGTAGCAGTTTAAGGCTGCCCGCAGGCATTTCCAAAGTCTGCTATCGCAACTGCAAGTCGAGGCTGCGGCGCATTGAGCGTAGCAGCTTCTTTTGATTTTCGGGAACAAGGTTGCATTGCCCCAATCCTTATGCCGACTAAATCCGAACTGTGTGATTACGAGCCGGTGACGCCGTCGCCGCGGGCTGGTCGTGCGCAAGTGATCGATGCGCGGGAGGAGTTTTCGCGTATTCGTCCGTTGAATCGTTCAGCCAACAAACAGCTTTCGTTTAAGGCGAGGCCGGACGCGCGTCAGTCGATTGCCGATTCAGTTAAACCAGAAGCGGCGGTCACGCCTCTCCCGTTTCTGCGGCGCGGACACACCCTTAGCTACGCCGGCATCTTCACCTTCACCTTCCTCGTTTATTTCCGGCCGTACGAATTATTTCCGTCACTTGCCTGGCTGTCGCGAAGCGCGCTCGTCGTTGCTGTATTGACGTTGATCGCGTTCGTCCCTGCCCAGCTTGGTTTAGAAAACCGGATTACAGCAAATCTTCGCGAGGTGAAACTCGCCGTCGCTTTAGCACTGGCCGGTGCGCTTTCGATCCCGCTCGCCGTCGAGCCGGGTCGCGCGTTTCAAAGTCTGATTGAGTTTTTGAAAGTGATTGCAGTGTTCATCGTGATGGTCAACGTGGTGCGCAACGAGAAACGTTTGCAACGGCTATTACTTCTGGTACTCGCCGTCAGCTGTGTGCTGAGCGCTTCGGCCGTCAGCGACTACGTTCACGGAAATCTCTCGATGCGGGGACAGCGCATTGCCGGGTTAATCGGCGGTCTATTTAGTAATCCAAACGACCTCGCGCTACACCTCGTCACGACGATTCCCATCAGCGTCGCCCTTATGCTCGGCTCGCGCGGCGGCACTCGCAAAATCGCTTTTCTGGGTTGCTCGCTGTTACTGACGGCCGGCCTGGTAGCCACTTTTTCACGTGGTGGCTTCATCGGCTTCGTATGTGTCGTCGGAATTTTGGTGTGGAAACTTGCCAAACGTAACCGCGCGATTTTCGCGGCGGCGGCGCTCATATTTTTAACACTCGCACTCACGCTCGCCCCTGGCGATTATCGACAACGCCTCACAACCACGAGCGATGATTCCGCGCTTACTCGCACCGATGATCTAAAGCGTTCGATTGTCGTCGCTGCCCGGCATCCGCTCTTCGGCGTGGGAATGGACAACTACGTTATTTATTCAAACACGGCTCACGCCACGCATAACTCTTACACGCAAGTTGCCGCCGAGATGGGACTGATAGCGTTCTTCATCTATCTGGCATTTTTGGTGGCTCCGTTCAAAGGCTTACGCAAGGTCGAGCAAACAATGCGAAACGCGGCACGCAAACCGCGCGCTTACTATCTGGCAATTGGTCTACAGGCAAGCATTGTCGGCTACATGGTCGTCAGTTTTTTCGCCTCAGTCGCGTTCGTTTGGTACGTCTACTACCTGGTTGCTTACGCCATTTGCCTGCAGCGTATCAACCTCATCGATCCAACTTTGAAACCAGCACTCTTGCCTAACAAGTGATGACAAAAAGCAAGAAAGAACAGTTAACTCTAAAAGTGCATCAGGTGTTTCAGCTGCTGCTGGATCATCCTCAGGGTTTGCCGACCAAGGATTTGTGGGCGGCGCTGGAACAGCTTACCCGCGCAGAACAGGACGGGAACGGCAACGGCTATCGTCTCTCATTCGACGATCTTTCCTTCTATTGTGTGGCGCCGATTAAAGCAGGATGGCTAGCTGTCGAACGAAATAATTGGTCAGTTTCAGAAGCTGGCAAATCTGCCTTTGAAACTTACAACGATCCTTACCAACTCATGAACGCCGCCGCGAAGCAATCGACGCAGGGCTGGCTTGCGACTCAGTTTCCAGGTGC
>JBKPNP010000606.1:0-4619 GCA_046732775.1 Acidobacteriota bacterium | reverse complement strand
GCGCTCGCCCGGTTCAAACGTGTAATTCACGCGTGAAGGTGTGACGGTGTAAAAGCTGCCCGCGCTGACACCGTCGAATCTATAGTTTCCGTTGCTGTCCGAAATGGTTTTTCGCGCGGAGGCGCCGCCGAGATTAATGGTCACACCGGCCAGCGCTGCCCCGTCTGAGGTCGTGATGTGACCAGTAACCGACGCGCCGGCGGCGGTCGGCACTGCATTAACTGCAGCCAGCGCGTCGATACGCCCGTAGCCGAATGAATTGTTTGGAATCTGCGTGGAGGGTGTACCGCCGCACGTTTGCGGCGCGACAGTCACTAACGGATTCGCCGTATTCTGAAGAATTGCTTTCGTTGCCGAAATGTTTCGCACCAAGGTGGGCCGCGCCGACCACAACAACGCTACCACACCCGCCACGTGCGGACTCGCCATCGAGGTGCCGCTCATGCTCCCGTAGCTCGTGTCGTTGGTCCGTAAAGTTGAACGTACGTTAACGCCGGGGGCCGACAAGTTCGGCTTCAACAAATTCGGCGTATAAAACGTGCTCGGCCCGCGACTGCTGAAACTTGCGAGCACGTTGCTGATGTCGATCGCTCCGGTCGAAAAAGACGCACTATAAATCGCCGGCGCATCCGAAACGCTGGAGCAGCCAGGCCCCGAATTTCCCGCGGACATCGCCAGAAAAATTCCCGCGGCCTGCGTGTTGTTCGCAATCGTCTCGAGCTCAGCGCGCGTAACGCAGCCTTCGCTGGCCGGACAGCCCCACGAATTGTTGATGACGTGTGGGCGCAAACTCGGATTGGCGTTGTTTCCGGCCAGGTCAGTCGGCGCGATAAAGAACTGGAAACACTCGGTGTAGGTCGCAGGTGTGCCGTTGCCCTGATCCATGTTGCGGCAGCCGATCCACTTTGCCCCCGGCGCAACGCCGATCTGGTTCCCGGCGCCGTCGTCGCCAACGGTGATGCCGGTTGTATGCGTGCCGTGTCCTTGATCGTCGCACGGTTGCGTCGAATTTGCGCCGCAGCTTCCGCCGCCGCTATGAATCGAATCGTGCCAGTTGAAATTGTGGTCAGCCGTAGTGCCGTTCCATCCTCGGTACTTGGGTTTCAAAGCCGCATGTGTCCAACGCATGCCAGTGTCTTCATTGCCAATCACCATCCCCTGCCCGGTGAAACCCATTGCCCAGACGGCTGGCGCATTTACGTTGAGCAGTCCCCACTCGGCGGCATCGGGCGCGTTGATGCTGTTCGTCGTGACACCGGTTTTTTCGACCACTGGATCTTCAATCCAGCGAGTTGGCGCGTTTGAATCTACTCGTGCGACGTCAGGTCGCGCCGCTAGCTTGTCTACCAGGGTTCGATCGGCGTTGGCGGTGAGCATATTGGCAGCCCAAAACGATCTGTAAGTCACGCCGTTCGTTTTCAGAAATTCTTTCAAACCCGTCTGCGTGCGGGCCGCATGTTCCGTCAACGTCTTGTAGACGTACCAGCCGCGTTCGTCCTGATCAGTCATTGCATAGGCCGCGCTCAGGTCTGCCTGGTCAGCAAGCAGGATAACGACCGGCGCGCTGCCGCCGTCTGCGGTGTCGGCCAAAACTTTGCCGGCTATTCGTTCGCCTGGAGTTTGCTCAATCCAACGCGAGGCGCTGCTGAGTGAGCTGTGCGAATAGGTAACCGTGGTCGCCTGCGTAAGTCCGAGGACCAGAAGCGCAACGGCGAAAGTGAAGACTGAAACGCTGGTTCGCTGGCGGCGCGTGCCTGATTTCATCGGAACTCCCAAACGCGAATGTAAGGCTGACTGAAGTTAATAAGGTCGGGGAAACGAAAGAGCAAAACAATTTGACCCGGCAATTTTGCCTTCGCGCCTTTCTTTAGGCAAGCGGGAGCGATTCAGGCTGTGTCGACAAGTCTGTTACCATCTCGCGGCTAAGCGGGGTTAACAATTAATGACAAACACGAAAGCGCGCGTCGTCATCGTGGGCGGCGGATTTGGCGGACTCTTCACCGCCCTCGAACTCGGGTCTACTCATGACGTAACCATCGTCAGCGACGACGACCATTTCCTGTTCACGCCGATGCTTTACGAATACCTCAGCGGCGAAGTCGAAGAGTGGCACATCGCTCCAACCTACAAAGAACTGCTCGATACTGACGTCCGGATTGTCTCGGGCGTGGTGAGCGCAATAGACCTCGAAGCGCGAACAGTGGCGATCAACGATCGCGCGGTCACGCTCCCGTACGACGTGCTGGTGCTGGCGGCCGGCGGCGTAACGAATTTCGCCGGGGTTGATGGCGCAGCGGAACACGCGATTCCCTTTCGCAAGATCGCGCATGCGGATGAACTGCGATCGCGAATGGTCGCGGCACTGGATCATGTCGCGCCCGACTTGCCGCCTCAGGACACGCAACGCGCGTTGACGTTCGCCGTCGTCGGTGCGGGCGCAAGCGGCGTCGAATTATCGACGAAGATGGCCGACCTGCTGCGCGACGCGTTCAAGCGGCGCGCGCTGCGCGGTGAACCGCGCGTGCTGGTCATTGAGATGGGCGACAAAGTAGTCCCCGGCATGGGAACCGACATCCGTGAATTCGTCGAAGACGCACTACGCCAATCGCACGTCGAAGTGCACACGTTGACTCGCGTGGTTCGCGTCACCGAAAACGCACTGGTTTTTGAACACAACAACCAGCAAACGCAAATAGAGATTGCGGCGGTGGTTTGGGCCGGCGGCGTGCGCGTCAGTCCGCTAATTGAAAACCTCGACGTGGAAAAGAACAAGCGCGGCTTGATCCTCGTGAAGCCCTCCCTGCAGCTCGCCGCACACGAGAATGTCTTCGCGTTAGGCGATATTGCTTTCTATCAGGATGCGGCGCCGACGCTCGCGGGCACGGCACAGTTGGCCCTGCAGCAGGCTTCGCTCGTCGCTGGAAACGTGAAAGCCTTTCTCGCTGGTGGACAATTACAGACCAAACACTTCGAAGAATTGGGTGAAGCCGTAAGCCTCGGCACCGAGCGGGCCGCGGTGCTTGCCGGCGGTAAAGCGTTTGGCGGGCCACTCGCGCGACAAGCGCGATTCGCGCTCTACACCGCGCGTCTGCCCACCTGGCATCATCGTCTGCGTGTTGGCGCGAGCTGGTTCTTTGACGGCACCACTCCGCGACCGCTACTGCCGCTGGGCATCAACAGGTAATCCACCGTGGCTGCTGACGTAACACGCGCGCGTCTGTTTGTGCTGCTCATTGTGGTCGTAGGTTTCGCAGGGCTCGCGCTGTTTCTGCGAATGCGCGCACAACAAACTGGTCAGCTCCCCAACGTTACGTCACCGATAGCAACGGCCTCGGCGCCAAGCACGGCAACGACGAAGCCAGCCGTGGCTTCAGTTCCGCTCGACCCGACACTTCCCACACCGTCTCCGATTCTTTCAAACGCTTCCCCGTCACCCGTTCCAGTCGAGCCCGGCGGTATTCAACCAGCGGCGCCCGCGAATAGTTTTGTTGGTTCCCTGAAGCTAATCGTTCCGGTGGTTGGCGTGAAGCCGGAACAGTTGCTTGACACTTTTGCCGACGCGCGTTCCGAGGGTCGGGTGCATGACGCGATCGACATTCCGGCAGCGGCAGGAACGCCGGTGGTGGCAGCTGCAGACGGCGAGATCGTTAAGCTGTTTCAGAGCGACCGTGGCGGCACGACCATCTATCAACTCAGCAGCGATCGCAAACTAATTTTTTACTACGCGCATTTGCAGCGTTACGCCGACGGACTGGTGGCCGGAAAGGTTGTTAGACAAGGTGACTTGATTGCGTATGTCGGCGACACCGGTAACGCGGGTGCGGGAAACTTTCACCTTCACTTCTCGATCTCGATCGTGGCCGACCCTAAACGCTACTGGGAAGGCACGAATATCAACCCTTACCCGCTGCTGCATCGCTGATTTTTGAAGTGCTCTTTTTTGGAGTGCGGTGACCTGTCACCGCTTTGGTCTCCGGGCGACCTGTCGCCCGGCGCTGGATTGGACTCGAGCGCGGGGCAGTAGCCCGACAGTCATGGAGGGCTACGTTGCCACTCAACGTTCACGCCCGCCGGTCGCCACCCAGGACCGACGCGGCGACAGGTCGCCGCGAAGCAAAAGCGGTGACAGGTCACCGCACTCCAAAAGTCTTGAGCGACAGTTCGCTGGAAACCGCGTTCGCTAATCGTGCAAGCACTCGGATGAAAACGAGGGTTTCAGTTCACGCGAAGCGGTGATTCCCTCACGCCATCTGTGGGAACGCCCGTTGCTAGGTATTCACGTTCGAGCAATTATCCTCCCGCTTTTCAATCTTGCTCGAATGAGGAACATCAATGACAAACCCAGCGATCAAATCAATCAACCGCGCGTTGCTGCTGCCGGCAATTCTCGCGTCCGTCTTCGCAACCGCGTGTGATCCTCCAGCCAACTCCAACGCCCCCATTACGCCCGCAGCAACTCCTGCCGCTTCGCCCAGCCCATCGGTGAGCGAGCCGGCAACGACGCCAACTCCGGCAGCAAAAGCGTCACCCGCAAGTTCGCCGGCACCGGCCAAAAAGAAATCGCAGTAGTGGCCAGTAAATTTTTGTTCACTATGAACTGACCGAGGTATTCAAAATGA
>JBKPNP010000605.1:0-1422 GCA_046732775.1 Acidobacteriota bacterium | reverse complement strand
ATTAGAGCTGATGAGTTGATTGGTGCCGGTACCCTAACCCGTCGCGACGTGCTTTCAATACTGCCGTTTAAAAACAGAGTGGTAAAATTGGAAATGACTGGCGCCCTCTTGCGTCAGGTGCTCGAACATGGCGTCGCGCGCAGCGCGGAAGACGCCGAGCCCGGGCGCTTTCCGCAAGTGTCAGGTGTTCGCTTCACTTTTGACGGCCGCCGGCCAGCGGGCTCGCGAATCACGGAGCTGACCGTTAACGGTCAGCCGCTGGACGACAAGAAAACCTACACACTCGCCACGAGCGACTATCTGGCGATGGACTATGGCGATGGTTACGATATGTTGAAGTCGGCGCGAATATTGATTCCGCGCGAACGCGCCCCACTCGATTCAGACGTCGTACAGGCGGCAATCATCGCGAGAAAAACAATCGCGCCCAAGACCGACGGCCGGATCAAGCGTCTGGATCAAAATCAAAAGCCACGGACCGAATGTAATTAAGACCATGGAAGACGACGCTTACGAGGACGACGCTTCGCCGGCCGCTAAGTATGAAGCGCGGCAGCTTTTTCACGAGGCTTACCAGGCCCAGCAGGCTGAGAATTACGAAACTGCGATTGAACTGTACAAGCGCTCGATCGAAACCTACCCGACTGCCGAAGCGCACACCTTTCTCGGCTGGGTTTACAGTTTTCAAAACCGTTATGACGAAGCGATCGCGGAATGTTTGGAAGCAATTCGGGTGGACGAGACGCTGGGCAATCCCTACAACGACATCGGCAGTTATCTTTTAGCGAAGGGCGACTCTTACAGCAGCGTGCGTTGGTTCAAACGCGCGCTTTACGCGCCGCGTTACGAATCGTATGCGTTCCCTCACTTCAACCTGGGACGCATTTACGAAACGCGGAAGAGATATCTCGATGCCGCGCGTCACTACGGGAAGGCGCTGGAACAGCAGCCGGAATTTAGCGAAGCGGCGGCCGGCTTACATCGCATGCAAGCGCTACTCAACTAAGTTTCAAGTTACAAGTTTCAAGTTTCAAGTTCGAAAGGCAGAAGTCAGCAGTCAGGTTTGGGTCCAGAGTCCTCAGTCCTTAGTTCCTGCTTCCAAACTTGAAACTCGAAACTTGAAACTCGAAACTTATTTACGTTTTATCTTCATCTTCTGCCGCTTCTCGTCAACCGCAACGTAAACCACTTCGGCTTCCGTAACCCGCACCACTTCTGAACCGGCGCTAACTCGCTCCGTCTCCACTATCACGCGAATCGTGATCGAAGTATTGCCGACGTTCACCGTCTCGGCATAAAAGCTCACCAGATCGCCTACGAATACCGGCTTGTGAAAAATCACTTCACGCATCGCCACCGTCACGAAACGATCCATGCCCGTGCGCCGGTGCGCCTCGATAGCGCCGGCCATGTCGATGTAAC
>JBKPNP010000604.1:0-2840 GCA_046732775.1 Acidobacteriota bacterium | reverse complement strand
GCGATATTCAAACCGAAGTCGAAAAGACCGCGCCGCGCGTCGCTCAAATCATCAAGAAGTCCGAAGACTCTTTCCGCAAGGGCAAACTCAATCTCGAGGCAGGACGACGCACTGAAGCGCGTGACGACTTCGATCAGGCTGTCGATGAAATTTTGACCTCAGGGATCGACGTCAGAGCTAGCCAGGAACTGCAGACTTACTACCTCGAACTCGTCGAACGAATTTACCGTGAAGAAGTGCCGACCGTCGCGCCGGCGCGGCAGGGCAATGTAGTTGAGTTGGTAGCCCAGAACGGGCAGTCAACCCCTCCGCCAGCTTCGGTTGCTCAGATCGGCTTTGTGGATCAGACCTTTGAGCCGTCGCCGCTTGATGAGTTGAGCAAGCTCGTGCTTACCGCCCAGGAGCAGAACGTTTCGCCGGATGACGTGCTCGCGCTTGAACAGGCCAAGCAAAACGTCAACTTCGCATTCACGATCAATCCGCTTATTCAGCAGTACATTAATTATTATCAGGGCCGTGGCCGCAGCACGATGGAGAACGGACTCCGCCGCTCGGGTCAGTTCATGAAGATGGCGCGCCAGATTTTCAAGGAAGAGGGCGTACCGGTTGATATCACCTGGTTGGGCCAGGTTGAAAGTTCATGGAAACCGAAGGCGGTTTCATGGGCCGCCGCTTCAGGTTTGTGGCAATTCATTCCCGGCACCGGTCGTCAGTTTGGTCTTCGCCAAACCGCCTGGGTCGATGAGCGCAATAGTTACGAACAAGCCACCCGCGCTTCTGCCAAGTATTTAAAGAGTCTCGCAGCGCGCTATAACGGCAATTGGGAACTCGCGATGGCTGCCTATAACACCGGAGCCGGCAATATTGATCGCGGCATTTCCCGGGCCGGCACATCAAGCTTCTGGGCTATCTATCCCTACATTGCGCAGGAAACACGCAACTACGTACCAAACATTCTGGCGACGATCCTGATTGCGAAGAATCCCGAGAAATATGGTTTCAAAGGAATTCGTCCGGATCCGCCTATGGCCTATGACGTGGTGCAGGTTTCGAGTGCTACCAGTTTGCAGCTAGTCGCTGAAGCCACTGACACCAGCGTCGATCACATTAAGGGACTTAACCCTGAGCTGCGACGCGATGTCACACCGCGCGGCGAGGCTTACAACGTTCGCGTACCCGGTGGTAAAGGCAAACAGTTCTTTGCGCTTCTGAAACGCATTCCCTCGGATCGTCGTGAGACCGCTCGCATTATCTCTGTCGCGCCGGGTGAAGAGCTTCAGAACGTTGCCAATCGAACTGGTGTGAGCGTTGCTCAGTTGCAGGCGATGAACGCGGGCGTCGATATGAAGTCGGCGAACAAGCTTGTCGTCCCGAACAGCAACGTTCGCTTAACGTTGTATCGACGCAAAGGCACGACCGATACGCCTGGCCCGGTGGTGACCAAAATCCGCGCTCGCAAGGGCGACACTATCGCACGCATCGCGGCCGCTAGAAACCTCGACGCAAATGACGTTGCTCGCTTGAATGGCGTTACACCGCAGGTTGAGCTTCGCGCAGGACAGGAAATCCGGCTTCCGGCGACCGCCGCAGTTGCTCCATCGCGACGCAAGTAGTAGTTGAAAACCAAACGCCTCTGACTCGTTGAGCACCCACAACGAGAGCTTCTTTTGAGCGCGCTTCCGATGTAGTCGAGAGCGCGCTCAATTCGTTTTCACCCCAAACACCGCTCAAGCAATCCCCACCTTCCGCTGCTTCTCTAGAGGATGCCCCATGCTTTTTCGCACTCTTTCGGCAGCGGTTTACGGTATTAACGCGGACCTCGTAGACATCGAAGTCGATCTGACGCCGGTTCGCGGTGAGGCGGAGTCGCCAACGTCAGTAACGATCGTAGGACTGCCGGACGCTGCAGTTCGTGAGTCGCGTGAGCGCATACGCGCGGCGATTTCAAACTGCGGATTCTTCTTTCCCTTCCAGCGCATCACTATCAACCTGGCGCCTGCCGACGTGAGAAAGGAGGGCGCCAGTTTTGATCTGCCCATAGCCCTCGGCATTCTCGGTGCAAATGGTGACCTCGCCGAAGAGAACAGCCTGATACAGATTCTTTGCGTTGGGGAGTTGTCGCTCGACGGCCGCGTTCGTCCGATTAAAGGCGCACTGCCAATCGCGATCCTAGGCCGCGAAGCGGGAATCAAGCACGCAATTTTGCCGGATGAAAACGCAAAAGAAGCGGCTGTTGTATCCGGCGTTAATGTTTATCCGGTCGCTGACCTGCGAAGTGCCGTCCAACTAGTGGCAGAGTTGCGTTCGCCCAATCCACCGAAACCGCTGACCATCGATCCAGGCGAGATTCTGCAACGCGCTGCAACTTATGCTGTTGATTTCCGCGAAGTACGTGGTCAGCTCTCCGTAAAGCGCGCCCTCGAAGTTGCCAGCGCCGGCTCCCATAATATATTGCTGATTGGCCCACCAGGATCGGGCAAGACAATGCTCGCGAAGCGGTTGCCGACAATTCTTCCGCCGCTCGAATTCGAGGCCGCTCTCGAGCTGACCAAAATACACTCGGTTGCTGGACTAACCGGACGAGCAGGGTTGGTTACAGAACGTCCATTTCGGTCGCCGCATCACACGATCAGTGATGCGGGCTTGATCGGCGGCGGCGCTTTGCCGCGTCCCGGCGAAGTGTCGCTGGCGCATCAGGGTGTGTTGTTCCTCGACGAGCTCCCGGAATTCGATCGTAGTGTTCTGGAAGTGCTGCGACAGCCGCTCGAGGATCAGAAAGTTACGATTAGTCGAGCCGCGATGTCGCTGACTTTTCCTGCTTCGTTCATGCTGGCGGCGGC
>JBKPNP010000603.1:0-2799 GCA_046732775.1 Acidobacteriota bacterium | reverse complement strand
CCGATTATCAGACTCGGCTCGCCAGCGAGATCGCCATGATCAAGCAGATGGGATTCGCCGGCTACTTTCTCATTGTTTGGGACTTCGTTCGTTACGCCAAAGACAACTCGATTCCGGTCGGGCCCGGCCGCGGTTCATCGGCAGGCTCGCTCGTCGCCTATTGCCTAGAAATCACTGATGTAGACCCTTTAAAGTACGACCTCATCTTCGAGCGATTCCTTAACCCGGGCCGTATCTCGATGCCTGATATTGATATCGATTTCTGCGTCCGCGGACGCGGAGACGTCATCAACCACGTGGCCAACCTTTACGGCCGCGACTCCGTTTGCCAGATCATCACCTTCGGAACCCTTGCGTCCCGCGCGGCGATTAAGGACGTCGGGCGCGCTCTGGAAATGCCTTACTCCGAGGTCGACCGCATCGCCAAGATGATTCCGCCTCCGGTCAGGGGCAGGAACGTGAGTTTGACTCAGGCACTTGAACAGGTCCCTGAGCTGCGCAAGGAAGTCGAAACTAACCCGAACATTAAAGACCTAATGGAGATTGCCCAGAGGCTCGAAGGCTGTGCCCGTCACTCGTCCGTCCACGCGGCTGGCGTCGTGATCTCGCCAGTTCCGCTGCAGGAATTGATACCAATTGCCGTCTCTGGCAAGGAAGAAGTCACCACTCAATATGTCATGTCCGACCTCGAAAAAACGGGCATGCTTAAGATGGACTTTTTAGCGCTTACCGCTTTAACTGTCATAAAAGAATGCTTAACCAGCATTAAGCAGCTGCTTGAGACGGAGATTAACTGGTCGGATATAGCGCTTAACGACGAAAAAACGATGGCCGTCTTCGGGGAAGGGCGTACCGACGCAGTCTTTCAGTTTGAGTCGTCCGGCATGCAGGAAATCTGTCGCAAGCTGAAGCCGAAAGACGTTGAAGACCTGTCGGCTCTGAACGCGTTATATCGCCCTGGTCCGCTCGATGGAGGGATGGTCGAAGACTTCATCCAAAGGTACCGCGGTCAGAAGACTGTCCGGTACCTCGTGCCGGAGATGAAGGAGATTCTCAGTAACACGTTTGGCGTGCTGGTTTACCAGGAGCAGATCATGCAGTTGGCGCAGAAGCTCGCCGGTTACTCGTTGAGCGAAGCGGACTTGATGCGCCGGGCAATGGGTAAGAAGAAGCGTGAAGAGATGGCTGTTCACCAGCAGAAGTTTGTGGACGGCGCCGTCGAAAGAGGCATCAAGAAAGAGAAGGCGGAGAAGATATTTTCCTTGATGGACAAGTTCTCCGACTACGGCTTTCCGCGCAGCCACGCGGTCGCGTACGCTCTCGTGGCTTTTCAGACAGCCTACCTCAAAGCACATTTCCCCGAGCACTTCTACGCGGCCGTTTTGTCGAACGAAGCTCAGGATGCGGCCAAGGTTTTCAAGTACTCGAAGGAGCTTCGCGCCCAGGGCATTAAGCTGCTGCCGCCGGACGTGAACGAGAGCTATTCCGGGTTTACGCCGCTTAAGGGTGCAATTCGTTATGGCCTGGCGGCGATTAAGGGACTCGGGCTGGGTACCGTCAACTCCATCATCGAGGCCCGGGCCAGCGGTCCGTTCAAGTCGTTCTTTGAGTTTAACGAACGCATGTCTAACGGCGGGTTGAACAAACGAGTACTGGAAGGCCTGGTTGGCGCCGGCGCTTTCGACTCGTTGCAGACAGATCATCGTGAACTCCATGAATGGCGGGGCGCCTTGTTCAATTCCATCGACGCGGCGCTGTCCCGCGCCCAACGCGCGAAACGCGAGCGGCAGCTCGGACAAAATGGGTTGTTTGGGGCGACAGAAGATTTCGGTTTAGTAGAACAACCATTAACGAAGGGCGAGCTGTGGACGCGTTCGCAATTGCTCGTCGCTGAGAAAGCCGCACTTGGCTTCTACGTCACCGCGCATCCGCTCGGTAGTTATCTTGAAGTTCTGCAAACGACTCGCGCAGTCAAGTCGGTGGAACTTCCTAACCTCACCAGCGGCGCTCGCGTTCAGGTGGGCGGCATAATCAACGACCTGCAACCGCGGACTACCAAGAAAGGCGATCGCTTCGCGTTGATGCGGCTCGAGGACGAAGCGGGCGGAACGAAGTGCGTGATGTGGCCTGAGACATTTCGCAAATATTCGACTCTCGTGGCAAACGAGCTGCCGGTGCTGGTGACCGGCCGGCTTGAATTGGGAGAAGATAACCCGCCATCTATAATCGTCGATCAGGTACAGAACCTTGACGATCTGGTGAAGGCGAGGGAACTGGTCATATTGCGCGTGCCGGACGCGCCCTCAGATCCGGAAGAGTTGTTCGACGGCATCTTGCATTTGATTAATACGAACTCGGGCAATTGCGAAGTCATGCTGGAAACGGCGCTGGAGTCGGACGTGGTTGTCCGAGTCAGAGTGAGTTCGAATCTCAAGGTCGCGCGCAGCGAGCAACTTGAAACGGCGCTGCGCAACATGGGTTGCGTTGTTCGCGTCGAAAAAATGGCAGCGGCTAACGGAAGATAGGGCAGACACGCTTGGCAAAGAAGGACAAACAAACTCCGGCGGTCGAGCCGTCAGTTGCGGCAGCAGCCGAAACTCAGGGCAACCTAAGCGCGATTGAACGCGTGCAGCTCGCGCGCCACTCCGATCGCCCGCATTCGCTCGACTTTATCGAGCGCCTGTTTGACGAGTTTGTTGAGCTCCACGGAGATCGCAGGTTTGCAGACGACCCGGCGATCGTTTGCGGGTCAGCGCGCTTCCATGGCCTGCCGATCGTTGTTGTAGGTCATCAAAAGGG
>JBKPNP010000602.1:0-9524 GCA_046732775.1 Acidobacteriota bacterium | reverse complement strand
AGTTTCTTGATTCGAGAAATATGCCGCCGGTGGAGAAGTGAAAGTAAATCCAGATCGCGATCAACGCGAACACCATGGTGTAGGCGCGCAACGCGTCGGTAGGAATTTTGAACTTTCCAATCGTTGTCACTGGACGCAGTGCGGCAGCGCCGGGCTCGGCAGTCAGATCGGAAGTTGCCGGCGGACGATCAAACGCTGCATTGTCTGGTGTGGTCATCGTAGGAGACTGGATCGCAAGCGCGCCCGTGATCGCGGCTTTGCCGCCCGATGTGCGGAAAGGCTTTGCGTTTCCGTTGCTTTAGTTTTGTCTTAGAGGCTATGCCTCCGGTTCGTTATTCGAAGCGCAGCCTCTCATTCATTGATCAGCTCGCGGAAAAGCGGAGCCTTTCCGCACATCAGATGGCACAGCTGCAGGCCGGACGTCAGAACGCCCTACGCTGCGCGCTGCACGCGCCCGGTGGCGCAGGCCATGACCTCTTCCGGCGTCGCGGAGGCGCGCGTGAATTCTCCAGTCACGCGTCCTTCATGCAACACCAGAATTCGATCAGACATGCCGAGCACTTCCGGCAATTCAGAAGACACCAGCACGATGGCCAGACCGCTCTTCGCCAGCTCATTGATCTGCGCGTAAATTTCCTGCTTCGCGCCGACATCGATGCCGCGGGTTGGCTCATCGAGAAACAGCACGCGCGGGTTGGTCAATAGCCATTTGGCCAACACGACCTTCTGCTGGTTTCCTCCCGAGAGCGTTCCGGCGATCGTGAATACTGAATTCGCTTTGACGCGCAGGTCTTTCATCGCGCGTTCCCCCGCGGCTGACTCGGCATCAACACTGGTGACAAATCTTCCCGAGATGCGTCGCAGACCGGCGAGCGTCATGTTTTTGAGAATCGTCTGGTCAAGCACCAACCCGAAACGTTTGCGATCTTCGGTGACAAAACCAATTCCCTGTTTGATTGCCTCAGCAGGATTTGAAATACGTACGGGCCGGCCTTCGACCTTTAGCCGCCCGGAAACGCGACCGGCATGCGCCCCAAAAATCGCCATCAACAAGTCGCTGCGTCCGGCGCCCATCAAGCCCGCAATTCCCAGGACCTCGCCACGCCTGACTTTAAAACTGACGTCGTCCACCAGCAGCTTGTCCGTCACCACTGGATCACTAACTGAAAATTTCTCGACTTCAAAAATCACTTCTCCCTGAGCGTGTTCGATTGCGGGAAAGATATTGCCCACTTCGCGCCCGACCATGCGCGCGATTACCCGCGGCTCACTCCAAGCGGCAGTAGCGTCTGTGCCAACGGTCTTCCCATCGCGCAAGACCGTGATGCGGTCGCTGATGCGAAACACTTCGTTAAGTTTATGCGAAATATAAATCATGCCGACGCCGCGCTCGCGCAGGTTATCCAGAATCGCAAACAGCGTTTCCGCTTCGCTGTCGGTCAACGCCGCCGTCGGTTCGTCCAACACCAGAATGCGCGCGTCATGCGACAGCGCCTTGGCAATTTCCACGAGTTGCTGTTGACCGATACCCAGGCTGCGAACCGGAGTGTGAGGATCTATGGCCAGATGTAGATCGTCGAGCAACTCCTGGGAGCGACGGTAGAGTTCTTCCCAGCGAATCACGCCGAGCCGTCGCGGTTCGCGACCAAGAAAAATGTTTTCGCCTACGGTCATTTCGCGCACAAGGGAAAGCTCCTGATAGATGACGGCAATGCCGGCCTTCTCGGCGTCTCGCACGCTCGTGAACTGCTGCCGCTTGCCGTCGATAAAAACTTCTCCGCCATGTTCGGAATGCGTGTACACGCCGCCCAGGATTTTCATCAGCGTTGATTTGCCGGCGCCGTTTTCACCGACCAGCGCGTGAATCTCAGCGGGATGCAGATCAAAACTCACACCGTCGAGCGCCCGCACACCGGGAAAGGTCTTGGTGATGTTTTGCATCGTCAGCATTGTCTAACAATTGGAACTTTGTACTTGGTGCTTTGGACTTTGCTTTGGGCTTTGAACCTTGAGCTTTGTACTTTGAGCTAGAACCGAGATAGATTCAGAAACCCGGAACCAAGCTCAAAGCACCAAGTTCAAAGTACAAAGTTCCTAGCTCTAATTCATTCAGTCGGACACTTTTCCGGCGGCAGGCCCGCGCAAATCTCAGCCAACGTGTGATACCCGTCCTTCACGACCGTCCCCATCAAAGTATTGCGATCGACCGCCACCGGTTCGAGCAAGATCGCCGGGACTTTCTTGAAGGTGTTGTCGATTGTTTCCGTCGTCGCTACTGGTTCGCCGCGTGCAAGTTTCACCGCCGCATCAACCGCGCCATACGCCAGCGGTTGAATCGATTTGTAAACGGTCATCGTTTGCTTGCCTTCAACAATCAGCTTTAGTGAAGCGAGATCCGCGTCCTGCCCTGACACCAAAACTTTGCCCGCCAAATGCTGGCCTTCCAACGCCTGGACCACGCCGCGTGCAGTGCCGTCGTTCGAAGCCACCACTGCGTCGACCTGATTGTTCGACTGCGTTAAAGCATTCTCGACAATATTCAATGCTGCGCTTGCCTGCCACTCCTTGGCATATTCGTCAGCGACGATCTTGACGTCGCCGCGAGCCACCGCCGGCTGCAGCACATTCATTTGCCCCTGGTGTAACAGCAAAGCATTGTTGTCGGTTGGGGAGCCGCCGACAATCACGAAGTTCGCCGGCTTCTTGTTTACGTGATCCAACAAGTATTGCGCCTGCATTTCACCCATCTTCACAACCTGATGCGAGATGTAGAGATCAACGTCAGCATTTTTGATCAGGCGATCGTAGGAGATCACCGGCACCCCCTGCTTATGTGCAGCCTCCACGATTGAAGCCGCAATCTCACCATTGTGCGGCGCGACGATCAGAACATCGATGTTCTGGGTCAGCATGTTCTCGGCCTGCTTGATTTGTTCGCTATCGCTGCCATTCGCAACCTGCACATTCACCTCGGCGCCAATCTCCTTTGCACGCTTCTCCACCAAATCCTTATCCCGCTGCCAACGCTCCTCCTTCAGCGTGTCCATCGAAAAACCGATCTTGATTGGCTCGTTTGGCCCCTTCGGTTTACGCGCGCCGCCGTTCGACGATTGTTGCGTACCGGAGACACAGCTCCCGGCAATCAGGGCCAGCACCACTAAACTAAGCAGCAGGATTCCGCGTCGCATCGATTAAGTTTTCCCTTCTCACGAATTAGTTAGGACAACTACTCGTTCCGGCCCGACCGGGCCGTTGGTTAACACGCCCTGACGGGCGTGGCTATTAACTGTCGGCCCTCCGGGCCTAACGTATTCGCCTGCGGTGGTGTCAAACCGACTTTTTGTGCAAGCGTTATCACCGATCGAATCATGGTCATGATTGCCGGAAATTGCAGAAAAAATTCTTTGTCGAGACCGTCAGCTTAGCAGACTCTAACAGGGAAATATATATTGAACTTTTACTTCGCGGGTGCTATTACTTTTCTCAAAATAAGTGTGCTGACGCACATACATCCCCCCTTCCCCCGCGTACAGTTTTGAAGTCTCTGTTAATAAGCGCTGCGTAATCCCGACTCAGATCGCCAGCGAGCAAAACTTCAGGCGATGGCAGTCTGCCATCGGCATTTAATTATTCGTGCACCAAACCCAAACGCCGGCCCCAGGAGGGCCATTCCAATGAACCGAACCACCTCTCGTTTGATCCGTATCGCGTTATGTGGACTCTTTCTCATCTCATTTGCGAACGCCGTGAATGCGCAGTTCAAGGCCGGCATTCAAGGCACCGTCATGGACTCCGGTGGAGGCCTGGTACCGGATACCAAAATAACGTTGACCAACGCTGAGACCGGCAAGAGTCAGGAAGTGATGACCAGCCCTGAGGGTTCGTATCGCATCTCCGGGCTTGCTCCCGGACAATACCGGCTCACCGCCGAGAAGCAGGGTTACAAAAAAACTGTCCTCGAGAAGGTGACAGTCGATGCCGAAAATGTTCAGGGGCTCGACATCCTGTTGGAAAGCGGTGAGGTCACTGCAACCGTAACGGTGACCGAAGAGGCGACGTCACAAATTGAAACCGAGAACGCGAACATTCGTGGCGCAATTACCGCGCAGGAAGTGCAACGACTGCCACAGGTCGGACGCGATCCTTATTCTCTGATACGTACCGCACCCGGGATGTTGGGTGATACCGCGCGCGGCGGCCCGGGAAACAAAGCGACGTTTCTGCCAGGCACTGAAGAGTTAGGCGGTGGCTCGAACGTCGGCGTTTTCCAAACTGAAAACCAGACGCAGGTCAGTGCTAACGGACAACGCGTTTCCAGCAACAACTACATGGTTGACGGCGTCAGCGTTAACAGTCTCGGGTTGGGCGGCGCCGCGGTGTTAACGCCGAATCAGGAATCAGTGAAAGAAGTCTCGGTCGTGTCCAGCAGCTATAGCGCTGAAGATGGACGCAACACCGGCGCGCAGGTGAAAGTGGTTTCTCAGAACGGTACCAACGATTTTCACGGCAGTGCAGTCTTCAATTACGGCTCGCCAAAGCTCAACGCCTTCAACAAGTATTACGGGCCCACCACGATTCCCTCGAGCAATTTGATCTGCCAGGGCAAGGCGGTGTTCGCCAGTCGCTGTCCGGAGAAGGTCGACATTTGGGAAAGGAAGTTTGCCGGCAGCCTCGGCGGTCCAATTTACTGGCCGCGCTTTGGTGAAGGCGGTCCCTCGTACTCGAGTGGCAAGAATCGGTTGTTCTTCTTCACTTCATTCGAAGGTCTGCGTCGCAGCACCACCACGTTTCAGGACCTCTTTATCGAGACTCCTGAATTTCGCAGCTACGTGCAAACGGTGAGACCGGGCAGCCTGGCGGCGCGCTTGTTCAGTACCACCGGGATCCAACCCCGCGTCGTCACTCAGGGTTTAACTCCCGCCGGCGTGCCCAACGGTAAAGCAATCATCGGACAGGCGGGATTGAGTTACGACATCGGTTCAATCAATCGCCCGCTGGGCCAGAAGATCGGCGCCACGCAAACGTTCGACGGCATCCCCGATGTTACGTTCGCGCGCGTGGCCTTCCCTTCCAGCACCAAGGGCAATCAATATAACGGCCGCATCGACTACACCCGAACCAACGATCAGTTTGCGCTGAGCGGATATCTAACGAACGTCAGCGATTTTTCCGCGTCCAGATCGGGACGGCCGTTTCAGGATATTTTGTTTGAACCGGTCAACACCGCTGCGACGGCCACCTGGATTCATACCGTTTCAGCAACGATGCTGAATGAAGCGCGCTTTAACATCACGCGCTTTAGCGACGATGAAGTTAAGAGCCTCGGTGAAGCGAACCTGGCGATTCCAGCACTGAATACGAATGGCTTTAACTTTACTGGCGGCCCTGGCCTGGGCGTGCCCGGAGGCGGTGGTCTCAACTACGGCATCGATTCCCCGCTGCCAAAAGTTTTGACTCAGAACACCTTTGAAGTGCGTGACACGATGACCTGGGTGCGTGGAGATCAAGCGTTCAAGTTCGGCGGCGAAATTCGTTGGGAGCAGGACAACAGCAACCGGCGTATACGCTCGCGTCCCGAGTTCTCGTTCGACAACATCTTGTCGCTGGCGAACGACGCGCCCTTCTTTGAAAACACGGCCGACGTAGATCCGTTGACCGGAGGAACGCCGGACAGCCAACGTTACTTCCGCACTAACTCTTACGGTTTGTTTGTCCAGAACGATTGGAAAGTCAGGCCAAACCTTACCCTGAATCTTGGTGTGCGTTGGGAGTATCAGTCACCGCTAACCGAAAAGCAGGGGCGATTGACGAACTACGAATTTGGTCCGAACGGCGTACAGGATGGGCGCGTCGTCCCGGTAGACAAACTCTACGACAGCGATCTCAACAACTTCGGACCGCGCCTCGGCTTCGCCTGGAGCCCTCGCTTCAGCAGCGGGATGTTCAAGAATTTGCTGGCTGAAGACAAGCTCGTCATCCGCGGCGGCTTCGGCATCTTCTACGATCGGCTGTTCACCAATCTCTTCAACAACGCGCGTTTCAACACTCCGTTTTCCGCAGCGGGGGTGGGCCTGTGTTGCGGGACGCCAACCGATCCCGACGGTACCGGCCAGATCCTTTATGCGTTTGGTTCGCCCAGTTCACCGTTATCGTATCCGGCTAATCCGGCCTTGCGCGGTGGTATTGATCCGGTAACCGGTGGACTACTAAACCCGGGCGGACCGGTAACACTTCCTGGCGGATTCATTCGCCGTGACATACCGATTGAAATCAACGGCACGCCAAGGAATTTGCCGAATTCTTACGTCTACAACTACTCGCTCGATCTGCAGTATCAGCTGCCCGCTAAGATTGTTGCTTCACTCGGTTACCAGGGGAGCATGGGACGAAAGCTGATTCGCACGATCGACCTCAATCGCTATTCACCCGGTGATTCATTTAACTGCGTGGGTTGCGTCAATCAAAAGGACGAGGTGCAGGAGGCGGACCGCAACGGCAATAAAGTCACACCACGATTGACCGGCAATCCGAATTTCGATCGGATATTCTTCCCGTTGGCCGATGTGAATTCGAGTTACAACGCCATGCTCCTGCGCGCAACTCGCCGCTACTCCGCGGGCGTGCAACTGGAAGCAGTTTACCGCTGGAGCAAGAGCATCGACACCAGCTCCTTCGGACGCGGAGCGCAGCAAACCGATCCCAGCGATCAATCACTGAACCGCGGCCCATCGGATTTCGACGTGCGGCACAACCTGGTCGTGTCCGGGCTCTGGGACATTCCACTTTTCCGTCATCGCTCAGATTTTGTCGGCAAAGTATTTGGCGGTTTTCAAATAAACGGGATCCTCGATATGCACTCCGGATTTCCCTGGACGCCGCAACAGGGCTGCTGCTTCTTTGACCGCGCCGCTGACGCCGCTAACGATGCCAACGGCGACGGCAAGGGCAACGACTTTCCGACGCAATATTTTGGCGGTGCGATTGCGAATCCTACGAATCAGGACTTCATCAATGGACTCTTCCCGAACGGCGGCCGCAATGCTTTCGGCGTGATTGAAGACTGCAGCGACTTTCCGATTCACTGCGTGACCACTAAAGTGCGTGGGCCCGCGGGCGTTGGACGAAATTCATTTCGTGGTCCCAACTATCGCTCGGTCGATCTCAGCCTGGTTAAGCGGACGGGGCTGCCGGGCTTCCTCCATCTCGGCGAAGATGCGAATCTTGAAGTGCGGGCGAATTTCTTCAACGCCTTCAACATTCTCAATTTGCCTCCATTCCAAACAGGCGGGCGCAGCAATACTGATTTCACGAACACCGGAGACTTTGGCCGCGCGCTCAGTGCACTTGCGGGCCGCGTAACTGAATTACAGTTTCGCTTTAGTTTCTAGTGGTGCACGGTTCTGCTAAACGAAAATGGATGGGCGATTTGCGTTGCCCATCCATTTGCGTATAACTGAGGGCCCGTGCGAATGCGATGCAGATCCTCTGTGTAACCTCCGTGTTCTCTGTGACTCCGTGGTGAAAATCGAAAGATAGTCACCACCGAGACACGGAGAACACGGAGGCTGCACAGAGAAAATCCGCGGACGAGGATATTGAATGAATCGCGCGAAACCTAAACGCTACTTCGCTGCCATCCTGCTGCTGGCGTGTGTGCTGTCGACACTGCTCGCGACACCTCGTGAGCCAAACGTCGAACAGCGTATCAATGCGTTGCTGCGACGTATGACGCTCGCCGAAAAACTTGGTCAGTTGCAACAGCTCGACGGTGAAGCGAACGGCAACTTTCGACCGGAGCATCTGGCCATGGCCCGCAGCGGCGCGCTTGGTTCAACCTTGAACGTCCGCGGTGCTGCCCGAACTAATGAACTGCAGCGCGTTGCCGTCTCTGAATCCCGCCTCAAGATTCCGTTAATCTTTGGGTTCGATGTGATCCACGGCTATCGCACGATATTTCCGATCCCACTCGGCGAAGCTGCGAGTTGGGATCCGGCCACCGCTGAGCGTTCTGCCGCCATAGCGGCAGCGGAAGCGAGAGCCGCCGGCGTTCATTGGACGTTCGCACCCATGGTTGATATTGCTCGTGACGCGCGCTGGGGCCGCATCGCTGAAGGTTCCGGCGAAGACCCTTACCTCGGGTCGATGTTTGCAGCGGCGCGCGTTCGCGGATTTCAGGGTTCCGACTACAGCGCAAACGATAAGGTGGTTGCGTGCGCGAAGCATTGGGTGGCGTACGGCGCCGCCGAAGCCGGACGCGATTACAACACTACCGATCTCTCCGAACGAACACTGCGCGAAGTTTACTTGCCACCTTTCAAGGCTGCAGTCGACGCCGGTGTCGGCACCTTCATGAGCGCATTCAACGATCTCAACGGCGTGCCCGCTTCGGCTAATCACTTCACGCTTACCGAAGTGTTGCGCGGTGAATGGAAGTTCCGGGGTTTTGTGGTTAGTGATTACACGTCCGTGGAGGAATTGATGAAGCACGGTGTTGCTGCCAGCGAGGCCGCTGCCGCAGCCGCAGCAATAAACGCGGGCGTCGACATGGAGATGGTCAGCAGGCTGTACAACAAACACGGCGCCGATCTGTTGAGAAGTCGTCAGGTTTCCCAAGCGTCGATTGATGAGGCCGTGCGCCGTATACTTCGCATAAAGTTTCAGCTCGGACTGTTTACGAATCCCTACGCCGATGAGCAACGTGAACGCACCGTCGTCTTCCGGAGCGCCAACGTCGCCGCGGCTAGAGAAATTGCGGCGCGCTCTTTTGTGTTGTTGAAAAACGAGCGGAACGTTTTGCCGTTAGCGAAAACTGTGCGTTCAATTGCCCTGATCGGGCCACTTGCCGACAGTCAAAAAGAGATGCTGGGCTCCTGGACCGGCGACGGCAAAGAGGAGGACGCCGTCACGCTTTTGCAGGGGCTGAAGTCAAAACTTCCGAGCGTGAAGATTAACTATGCGAAAGGCTGTGACATCGGCTGTGAAAAGGCGGACTTTGAAACTGCCGTGAATGCCGCACGCGAATCCGAGGTTGTGATTGTGGCAGTGGGTGAGTCCGCTGAAATGAGCGGTGAGGCCGCCTCGCGCAGCTCGCTGGATTTGCCCGGCCGGCAGCTGGACTTACTCAAAGCGGTGCAGTCGACGGGCAAGCCCACGGTCGTCGTGCTCATGAATGGCCGACCGCTGACAATCAACTGGATGGCGGAAAATAGTCCGGCGATTTTGGAGACATGGTTCGCGGGCACTCAGGCAGGCAATGCCATCGCTGACGTACTTTTCGGCGACGTCAATCCCGGCGGGAAGTTGCCGGTAACTTTTCCGCGCGCCGTAGGCCAGTTGCCGCTTTACTACAACCACATGAATACCGGACGACCGCCTGACGCAAATAACAAGTACACTTCCAAGTATCTCGACGTTGATTGGCGGCCCTTGTTTCCGTTTGGCTATGGTTTGAGTTACACCAGTTTTGAGATCACGAATCTGCGACTCGGCAAAAACCGGATCCGCGCAAACGAAAAGTTAACAGT
>JBKPNP010000601.1:0-6056 GCA_046732775.1 Acidobacteriota bacterium | reverse complement strand
GTTGCCGCCTGCACACAGCTATAAACCGCAGCTTCTCCAGTAGGCAGCGTAACTGTGCTGTGGCAAACCTGGCCGTTCGATCCGCTGATGTAAACCGTGCCGGTTTTTTGGTGCACGTCGATATAACCCACCTGGCCTATGGCGCCGGCGGTTTGAGACGCACCAAACGTCAAGCCGCCATCTGTCGAACGTTGAATCTGAGTAACGGCGGGAGCGAGTGTGCGATAGAGCAAGTAGACTGTGCTCTGTCCGAAAAACTCTTCCCACTGCCGATCGTCCGCCGGAATGCCGCCCGTCGCGTTGCCCAGATTGTTGCGTGTAAACGTCTGGCCTTTGTCCGTTGATGTTTGGGTCGAGATGTTTGCTGCGATCAAACTGGACGACGCTAAACGCGGCGGAGTTGTAAGTGTGCCCGTAGTTGGATCTGGCATACCTACGGCGAGGTCTACGTCGCCGCCGCCGTCGCCACCGAGGTCCGCCTGATCGTCGGGACTAAACGCGTCAGGCTGCCCACGATAAATCGGATTACGCATGAACGGATCGTAGGTACCGCTGGACGGCTGCAAGTCGACGTACCATAGATCAACGCCCGCGGGAAATCCCCGTATGCCGGCGATGTAAAAGTTTCCGAGCTTATCCGTACGGTTGCTGGGCTCGCCGTCGCGAGGGGCAACCGGCGCTCGAGCGGTAACGCTGGGGCTGAAGTTTATGCCGCCGGAAATGTACGTCGCGGTTCGCGCGGCAGTTTGCGCGCCGACCGCCACACTGCCCTGATACTGATCGGCGTTTGGAACCACAGCTGAATAAACCACGTGCAAGGTGTAGTCGCCGATGCCTGTGTTGTTTGGATCGATCGCTGAGTTCTCTTCCGTGCCTGGGGCTCCACCGTGTGACTCGCCGACGGTTGGAGTCGCGTTGCAATCCGCGTTGGTTGAAGCGCCTGAGGGACATTTGTGAATGTAAATGTCGTAGTCGTTCGCCGGTACAGTCCACTGAATCTTCGCGTTAATGATCTTTCCGGTCCAAAGCCCCGCTGCGACTGTCAGCCGGAAGGTGTCGCAACTTGTTCCCTCAACGCAGTCCACTTCGGTTGCGTTCGCACCCGTACCAGTCGCCGTCCCGCTCCACGTTCCGGTGAACGTGGGCACGGGCCCGGTCGGCGCAATCGTGCCTGAGGCTGGAGCGGCCGCTTTTGCATGCCGGGCTGCAAACATCGCAAAGACAGCAGCGATTACGAGCACGACAAATAGCAAACTCAAATAAAGCCAGCGGTTAGTCAAATTACCACCCTGCACGCGAGCCGCTCTAAAAAAGTGTTTCACTTTTGGTTTCCCTTCTTGATTCATTCAACACGGAAGTGAAGGTGGTCCGCCTCCAGCACGTACCACCTTCATTTTTTGTAGAGGCGCTTAACCCGGTGCGCTCAACCCCAGAACGTCCGTCAGCTTACGCCGCGGTCTGGGCCTGAACAGTTGATCGATGAACTTCCCACCGCCAACTCGTTCCTCACTTCCCGGCGCGAATTGGTTACCGTTGGCGCTGCCAAAAAAGCGCTCACGATATTCAGTCGACACCAGGAACGAGCGCACCATTTCTGAGCGCCTGACGCGCCCCAGCGCCACGCTTTCGCTGCGCACGTCCTCGTTCGGCAGACTGTACTGATCCATCTTCGCCAGCCAGAAGTCGTAACCGGCAAAGGAATTGTCCGGTGCGTCGTCCGGATTCCGCCTGAGGTAACCGTAATACTCCGCCAGCACGAAAGCTGGGTTGTACAGCTTGCGGTAGACGGAATCACTATCAGCTACTTTGCGTAACGCCGCTGCCCGGCCTGCCGTATCACCGCTTCCGTAAGCCGTGATGGCGGCGTTTCGTTCAGCTGTTGTAGGAACCACTCCCGCGTTTGCAAAGAGCGCGTCCACGTAAGTCGCTGCAGCGATGCCATTCGGGTAGCGAGATAGGAACTCGGGTCGCTGGACAAACTCCTCAAGGAACTTCACCGTGTTCTGCTCGAGCAACGCAGCTGCTCCCGGCGCTCCAAAAACTACGCCTTCGCTCACCTGACGCTGGTCGCGCATGAACACGACATAACGCGGGTTGCTCTTCTCGCTGCCAAACGCTGCCTTGTGCGCTCGTATCACGAGATACCCAGTCGCCTGATATTCGATCGACAGGAAAAACGCTGCCGATACGTCAGTCCGTTTCTCGTCAATACACTGCGCGTTGTTACCGCAGCTCGTAATTCCTCCGGTCCAGAAATCCTCGCCCGCTTGATCGCTCTGACGGTTAAGGAAGTCGTGGTAATGCTGACAGACAAAACCGCGCGGGTCGTCAATCGGGTTGGTGGCCGACTCGTTTGCGTCGTCCGCGATTTGCAGAGTGGCAGTGGCCGGAATACCGAGTGTCGTCCCACCTGAAGGATTGTTCAGCACAATCGTGGCCGTCTCCGGTCCCTCAGTGTAGGAGTCTTCATTAATCAGCAGTGGGAAAGACTTCTGTGTTTCCCCGGCCTCGAAGACGAGCCGTCCGGTGGCGTAGATGTAATCGCCTTTTTGTTTGGCTGTGCCGTCAACGCTTAGGTAATCCACCGTGGCCTTGCTAGTCGTAGTGCCGAGTCGCGTGACCGTGACGGTAACGAAGGTGCAATCTTCCTGTACCGGATACGTGGCCGCGTTGAATTGGAAAGTTGACGTCGGAGTTGGTGTCGGCGTCGGCGTTGGTGTTGGAGTAGGTGTCGGAGTTGGCGTGCCGCTAGACGCGAGACACGTCAGCGAACCGGGCGCCGCGCAACTGCCAACGACAAACTCGGTTCCCCCGCGCGTGAGATCGTGCTTACCGTTCGCGGCTGAAGTGTAGGTTGAAGCACGCAACCCGGCGAGCACTGAGCCCGCTCCGATTGCCGGGCCCCTGGTGACCAGCGAGTTGAGCTTACTGACCGCAACCTTGATAGTGATCGTCCCGTTCGCGGTGTCAAAGGCGCCACAATCAGCGTTGCCGCGATCCGTATAGGTCAATCCGCCGTCGGAATCTCTGACAGCCGTGCCATAGACGAATGTGGGGGCCGTTGGATCGTCCGTGTTAGCGCGCAAGAAAAACTGATCGCCGCGATCGGACAAGGCAAAGCTGTAGTCTCCCGTAGGGCTAATTCCGGAAAACGGCGCATTCGCTGTCAGGTTCATGCGCCAATTTGAGGCTGCAGGTATCACCGACAGATCAGACACCTTCATCGTGGCCGTGATCACCAGCTCGCCCGAGGGCAATGTTTCGCAGCCATATTTCACCGACACGATGTCGAGCGGGTCGTCCACATTTACTCGAGCCAACAGCCCTGTTTCGGCGTCCTGCCGAAAATCGGTTACTTGCGAACCAGCAATGCCACCGACACTCGCGGCTAGCGGCAGCGGTCCTGAAGGTGCGGGCGGCGAGCCCGGGTTCGGGACTGTCGTCTTGCCGTCGCCATTGATCTTTGGCCCGCTGATCTGACGAGCAACGTAAGTATGACCATCGAAGTCGTTGTGATCGTCGGTAAAGTCAACGACGGCAGCGCCCGTGGGATCGAAAGAAATTTGGAAATAATCCAGTAGGTTTCGATTCGCGGTACCCGTCAGGCCGCCTTCGGAAATATTGGCGCCGTGAATGATGTGGTCGCTGACCTTCACCTGACGGAAGGTGGGCGACGCCGCACTGGCGTTGAACGACTGGGCAAAGAACACTTCCCAGTTGGCGTTATCGTCGTTGGTCGCACTGGAGCTGCCAAACCAGGCGATACCGACGGAACCAGGAGTTGGTCCAGTTTCGATCCAGGGAAGGACTGAAGTCTTGGTTTCTGCCCCGTTGGAAACGCGCACTGGCTGGCTCCAGGTGACGCCTTTGTCACTGGAGTGGACTAGGAATATGTCGTGATCGTTGGAGTAGCACGCGTAGACCGTGCCGTTTGGTGTCCCATCATCTGCGACCTTAACGACGAAGAATAAGTGGGCGACGCCGTTTGGATCTGTCGCAGCCGTGACGCATTGATAGACTGCGGCCTCGCCGGTTGGCAGAGTCAGCGTGCTGTGACAAACCTGGCCGCTGCTGCCGCTGATATAGACGGTGCCGGTAGCCTGGTGCACGTCAATGTAACCAGCTTGCCCGATGGTGCCGGCGGTTTGGGCCGGACCGAAAGTTAAGCCGCCGTCAGTTGAACGTTGAATTTGTGAAACGGCGGGAGCAAGCGTGCGATAAAACAAGTAGACCGTGTTGTTGCCATGGAACTCTTCCCACTGGCGATCGTCCGCGGGAATGCCGCCGGTGGCATTGCCCAGATTGTTGCTCGTAAAGTTTTGTCCTTTATCGGTGGATTTTTGAGTTGAAATGTTGGCGGCAATCAAACTCGAACCGGCCAGAATCGGCGTCGCCGGAAGCGTTCCGGAGATCGGATCCTTTTGCGAGACTGCTAAATCGACATCGCCGCCGCCGTCGCCGCCGAGGTCAGCTTGATCAGTCGGACTAAAGGCATCCGGTTGGCCGCGGTAGATCGGGTTGCGCATAAACGGATCGTAGGTGCCGCTGCCGGGCTGTAGATCGACATACCAAAGATCGACGCCCGCCGGGAATCCGCGAATGCCGGCGACATAATGATTGCCGAGCCCATCGGTGCGACTGCTTGGCTCACCGTCGCGTCCAGCGACTGGCGCTTTCGCCGTGACATTTGGACTGAACGTGATACCGCCGGACAGGTATGTAGCCGTGCGACCGGTAGTCTGCGTTTTGATGGTTGCGCTTCCCTGGTACTGATCAGTTGGGCCGCTAGTCGCAAAGTAAACTGCATGAATAGTGTAGTCACCGGCACCCGTTGAATTTGGATCGATAGCGGCATTCTCTTCGGTCTGTGGCGCACCCGAGCCATCCTGGCCGACCGTTGGGCCCGCGTTGCATTGCGCGATAGTCGAGGCCGGCGTGGGGCATTTATGGACATAAAGATCGTAGTCGTTGGCAGCCACGGCCCACTGCAGTTTTATGGCGATGAGTTTCCCTGAATAATCTCCGGGCACGACGGTCAAGCGGAACGTGTCGCAGTTCACGCCTTCAACACAGGTGCCTTCACCGTTGGCTGAGCCGGTCCCACTGGCCGTGCCGGTCCACGTCCCGGTGAAAGTCGGAACAGGGCCAGTCGGAGCAATCGCACCTGACGCAGGAGCGGCCGCGGTTGCATGACGCGCTGGAAACATTGCGAGGACAGCGACTGTTACAAGGACGACAAATAGCAAACCCAAATACACCCACCGGTTGATCAGGTTTGTGCCTTGCGCGCGAGCCGCTCTAAATAAGTGTTTCACCTTTTGTTCCCTTTCTGAAAAGCAGCAAAACTCTTGCTGCGTTGAGTAAGCTCCGGATCGAGAGAGATCCGGATTCAAAGTCGATTAGCTGTAGTCAGGGGGAATTGAATTAAGAATTAACTACGAATGCGAGTAGTAATCGAAGCCGCAAAATCGCCGGCAATTCAACACACGTGTTCGTTCTGGGCCAATGGTAGTCGTACGATTCGTACTGCAGGGGATTCGCTTCTTGACGGGGGGTGCCGTCCGGTATTGCCACCGCTAAGCTAAGGAAAGGGTGTCGGGTTGCGCAGAATCTATCACTTGAATTACGCGGAGGTCAATTATCAAAGGTTTGCGAATTGGTTGTTATGGCATTAACTCGCGGCGTGTGTAGAGCAGCAAATCGACGCCCGGCCGCAAAGGAAAACTCCCGTTTGGGTTAAATCCAGAACGAATCTGCTGATAACGATCGCCAAACGTTGTTTGTACTTCTGCAGCCTGCTCCTGTTTGGCAATGATCAACGGTTCGTTGGACGGGGTCATGTGACCGTGATAGCCGACTCGCTTGTAGTCGCGCAGGTACCAGGGCAGCGGCCAATAGTCGGGCGAGACAATCGTGATTCCGGTGTTTCCGCCTTCATGAGTCTTTTCGGCAATGCGATTTATTTCAGACACGAGTTTCAATGTCTCGCGGCGCGTATGGGCGTAGACGTAAACGTAATAACGGTTATCGTTGTCGTAGTTGATGAAGTTGAGATC
>JBKPNP010000600.1:0-1529 GCA_046732775.1 Acidobacteriota bacterium | reverse complement strand
CGCAGCGCCAGCAGCGGATCGACGTGCGTCGCCTTCAAGGCCGGTAGCAGGCAGGCCAACAACGCCACTCCGAGCAGCAACACCGTGATCGCGCTAAAAGTCAGCGGATCATTTGCGCTAACGCCGAACAGCATCTTCGTCAGCAAACGGGTGAGCGCGAAGGCGGCCATCAGTCCCAGGCCAACTCCGCTAAGCGCCATCTTCATTCCGTGGTTGAGTATCAGCTGTAGCACGTCGCGCCGTTGCGCGCCCAGCGCCAGCCGAATGCCAATCTCCTGCGTGCGCTGGCCCACCAGATACGAGACCACGCCATAAATGCCAAGGCTCGCAAGCAACAGCGCCACGCCGGCAAATGAGCCGAGCAGGATCATGGAGAAGCGATGCTGCGAGAGCGTCGCCGAAATGACCTGATTCATCGTTTGCGGATTTGAAATTACGTTCTGTGAATTCTGCTGCTCAACAACGCGGCGTACCGCGTTGAAGAGTTCCGGCCCCGACCCGGCTCCGGGTGAGCGCAGGACAACGCCCGCACCGGTCGGCAACTCATTATCCGACAGAGCGCGAAACGGCACGTACACTTGCGCCTGAAGCGACTCAGACTCATCTGACGCGATACTCCACTGCTTCACATGACCAACGACGCCCACAATCTGAGCGGGCTCGCCGTCGTTCAAATGGAGTCGCTTGCCAAGCGGATTCTCGGCGCCGAAATACTGCCGGGCAAACGATTCATCGATCACCGCAACCGGCGACGATCGCTCGTCGTCCTGCCGCGTGAAAAAGCGGCCCTGCTTCAGTGGGATGCCCATCGCGTCGAGGTATCCGGTGTCCACGCGATAGATCAGCGCCATGTTCATTTCGCTCTGGCTCGCCGGTTTTGGTTGGCCGTCGATCCAGAAGAATAGATCGTCTTCACCCTGCAACGGCGAGGCGCCGTAGGAGAACGAAACGGCGTTAACACCCGGCGTTGATCCTATTTTGTCGCTCAGGTCTCGGAGCGACGCACGTACTGCGTCTGGGCTGGCTGAGGCCATTGCCGGCGGCAGGTTCAACGCGAACGTCAAAACGTTGTCGGGTCGAAAGCCTGGATCGACTTTCCACAGCGCCGTCAAACTGCGAATCATAAGTCCGGCGCCGATTAACAACACCAACGCCAGCGACATCTGCACCGCCACGAACACGCCTTGTGCGCGCGCGCGTCCACTGCTCGCGCCGCGTCCGCCCTCTTTCAATGCTTCGGTCAGACGCGAGCGTGAAGTTTTCCACGCCGGGGCCAACCCGGAGAGAATTCCGGTCAACAGCGAAATCCCGAGGGCAAACAATAAAACGCGTTGGTCCAGCCGGACCTCTTCAGCCCGCGGTAACGCCGTAGGTAACAGACCGAGCGCGAGCTTCGTACCCCAGGTCGCGACGAGCAGGCCGAGCGCGCCACCGGCCAAACCGAGCACAGCGCTCTCGGTTAACGACTGCCTTAAAAGACGTCCGCGACCTGCGCCCAGAGCTGAACGAATAGCAAACTCTCGCGAGCG
>JBKPNP010000599.1:0-3374 GCA_046732775.1 Acidobacteriota bacterium | reverse complement strand
ACGCCGCGGCCGCACGTCTGGGCATTCCGGCGTATTTTCCTTCGCCACACCTTTCAACGGACAACGCCGCAATGATCGCAGCGGCCGGTACTGTAAAACTGAATGCCGGCGAGCGCGCCGGGTTTGATCTGAATGCTGACGTGACGTTGCGCCTGCAAAACGTGGACAACGAAGAGGACGCGCTGCGCAAAGCCAAAGTCCGCTACCGGCTTTGAAATGGGACCGCGGGCCTCCCGCCCGCAATCAGCGCGAAGCGCGAAATCGTTCGCGCCTGCGGCGCGTTGCGGGCGGGACGCCCGCCGGTCCCAACAAAAAAGCGGCCGCACGTTAATGCGCCCGCTTTCTGCTCACTGCTTACTGCTTACTGTTTTCTCGTCTCGTCACGCGAGACCAATTGTTGGCCTTATCAACCCTCGATGACGCTTTGTGCGCTCACCGCCTTTTTCTCATAGGCAGCAATCGTCGCGATATTGCGCTTCTCCAGCTCCGTTAAATTCGCTTCGCTAAACTCCGGATTGGCTTTATACCAGGCAAAGGTCTCGAAGTAAGTCTGAAACCACGGCTCTTTTGTAAACACCTTGCCGCGACGCGCGTAAATTTCCTGGCGCATCTTCACAGCGTCTTCGACAAACAAACCATCGAGCAACGTGCGGGTGATCGGCTTCGTGCCCAACTCGTCGTGAATCTTCTTTTCGTAAGCGACAATTGTTTCAACGTTGAGCTTGTCCTTGCCTGACAACTGTTCGTCCTTGAAATTGTCGTCGGGTGAGTACCACGGTTGACTGAAAAAGTATTGCGAAAGCCAGGGCGCCTGAAACTCGCGGCCATGGCGCGCGTAAATTTCGTTTCGCAGCAGCCGCAGTTCGTTCAGACTTAATCCGTGCAACATTGCCGGCGCGATCAGCTTGTCCTCAAACAATTCCATGTCGCCCGGCGCGATCGCAATCTTGCGCGACTTCTTCTGCGCCGCTTCGATAGTCAGCAGGTTTTTTTGTTCCAGCGCGCTCAGACTCTTCGCGTCGTATTTATCGGAAGGCTTGTACCAGTAGCGCTCCTCGAAATACTGCTGCAGCCAGGGTTCGCTGAACCGCTTGCCATGAATTGCTTCGACCTCAGCGCGCAACACCCGCCACTCCGCCCCGCTATGCGTTCCCAGCTTCCTGGCCGTAAGCGTGCGCGTGAGCCAGTAGCGCATATCGCCGGGCTGTACAGTTTCATGTTTGCTGGCCTCGGCGACGCGAATGAGATCGAGGTTGTGATTCTCGGTCTCGTTCAGCATTGAGTTCTTAAAATCGGGGTTTGGTTTATACCAGTCCTGCGCCTCGAGGTAGGTACGAATGCTGGCATCTTTGAACACGCGGCCATGACGGCCAAAAACGATGCCGCGCATCAAGGTCAAATCTTCGAGCAGAACGCCGGACAGATCAGACGCTTTCAAGGAGGTCTTGGCGAAGTCGAACTTCTGCCAGCGCTCCATGCTGTCCTGCGCGAGCGCGCTTTGGGCGGCGGTGCTGAGCAGGATTAATGCAAGAAAGAGTGAGAAACGAAGTTGGGGGTTCTTCATGACGTTGCTCCGTTTGACGTGGTCAGTTAGCCAAAAATGTCGCGCACTTTATCAACCAGACCTTTATCTTCCAAATCCTTGTTCTCTACTACGGCAAGCTGTTCAAGAAGTTTGCGCTGTTCGCGCGTGAGTGAAGTAGGCGTGACGACACTTACGGCGACGAACAAATCGCCACGGCCACGCCCGCCCAAAACCGGCATGCCGTTGCCCTTGATACGAAAGACCGTACCGGTTTGAGTTCCCGCCGGTATCTTGATCTTTTCTTCGCCGTCGATTGTTTGCACATAAACGTCGGAACCCAATGCGGCCTGGGCAAATGTCAAAGGCTGCGACGCGTAAAGGTTACTTCCCTGCCGTTCAAAGCGTTCGTGCTCGGCGAGATGGATGACGACGTAAAGATCGCCTGAGGGTCCGCCTTGCGTGCCTGATTCGCCTTCTCCCTGTACGCGCAGACGCGATCCCGTCTCAACTCCGGCGGGGATTTTCACTTCCATCTGCTTCTCGCGCTCGATGCGACCGGCGCCACGACAATCTTCGCAGGGTGTTTTGATGACGCGTCCCGTGCCGTGACAGGGCTGGCAAGTACGCGCCACTGAAAAGAAGCCCTGTTGATAACGGACCTGTCCGGTGCCGCCACAGTTCGTACAGTTTTCTGGTTCAGTTCCGGGAGCCGCGCCTTTGCCGCTACAAGTCTCGCATGACTCAAGACGCGGAATACGCAACTGCGCAGTCATACCTTTGAACGCTTCCTCGAGCGTTATCTCCAGGTCATAACGAAGGTCAGCGCCTCTTTGCGCCGCGCTGCGACGCGAGCCGCCGCGTCCGCCGCCAAAAACATCGCTGAAACCAAACAGGTCGCCGAGGATATCTTCGATGCCGCCGAATCCCGGCGCGCCCCAGCTCTGCCCCGCGGCACCCGATACTCCCGCATGTCCAAACCGGTCATAACGGTGACGCTGCTCCGTGTCAGACAACACGGCATAAGCTTCGGCGGCTTCTTTAAATTTTTCTTCCGCGCTCGCGTCCCCAGGATTTTTGTCCGGGTGAAAACGAATGGCCAGACGGCGGTATGCGCTCTTGATTTCGGTGTCATTAGCGGTGCGGTTAACGCCCAGCACCTCGTAATAGTCTCGTTTGCTCATTGCAGACTCTTCTAAAACCTCTCGCTTAATATTAAATCTTGTTCGCTAAAATTTTGTAAATTCACCGGCAGGTTTGTCCGCGCTGGTGGGCGAGGCATCTCCGGCAGGGTTGAGCATTGCGGCGGTGAGTTGGCCGGCGACGCGCTCGAGCGCAGTTAGTGCTTTATTAATCGTTTCTTTTCCTTCAGCCTTCACCGCTTCGTCAGCCTCTCTGAAAACTCGTTCTGCGATCTCCTGATCGTTTGCCGACAGCACGCCGCCAAACTTCGTAAACGACTTCTGGGTATTCCTGAGCAGTGATTCGAGTTTGTTTCGCAGCACTACGATTTCTTTCGCCACGCGATCCGAATCCGCAAAGCCCTCGGCTTCCTTAATTAATTGTTCGATTTCATCGGGCGCGAGACCTGATGTCGGCGTGATGCGCATCTGCTGTTCGCGCCCGGTGGTCTTGTCCTGGGCGGAAACGGAAACGATGCCGTTCGCATCAACTTCAAAGGTAACGTCGATCTGCGGAGCGCCGCGCGGACTGGGGGGAATGCCTACCAGCTCGAATTTGCCCAATGAACGATTGCCACCTGCGACTTCGCGTTCACCCTGCAGAATGTGAATCTCCACTGAGGTCTGGTTATCGACTACGGTGGTAAATGTCAGGCTGTTGCGCAGCGGAA
>JBKPNP010000598.1:0-3463 GCA_046732775.1 Acidobacteriota bacterium | reverse complement strand
CCTTCGTAATAAGAGTTGAAGTAGAAGAGATAATCTTCCGAATAGATCTTGTAACCGGGCTGGTGAGCCTGCAGGACAGTTTCGAAAAACCAGGACGTGTGGCCGATGTGCCAGCGAGGCGGGCTCATAAATTCCGCGGTTTGAATTACGTAGTCTTCGATTTCCAGCGGCGCAACGATCGCCATCGTGCGCGCGCGCACCTCGCGATAGAGCGCGGCGATCGCTTGAGAAACTGATGTTTGTGGGGCCGTGGACAGCATATGAAAATCTTGATCAAGGATACCCGCACATCGGCTCAATCAAAAACCCGTCCGGTTCTGGTAACGCAAACTGTTAGTTTGCGTGTTCGTTGAATGTCACTCAGGTCACCGCAAACTAACAGTTTGCGTTACATTACTGAATTACTACCGAGTGATCGCCGCTTTCAGTGATTTTCCCGATCACTGCCGCGCGCGGATAGTTTTCGTGCAATCGTGCAAGGACGTCATTTGCTGCAGCCGCGGGAACGGCCAGCAAAATTCCGCCGGCCGTCTGCGGATCGTAGAGCAGCCTGAGCCAATTCTCATCAACACCCTCAACAATTCTTACGTCTTCACCCACATACGCGCGGTTTGATTTGTCGCCGCTGGTCAGCAACCCGGCGGTCGCTAAATTTAACGCGCCTTCAAGCAACGGCACCGTAGCGGGCTCAATGATTATCGTCACCCCGCTCGCTCTAGCCATTTCCCAGGCGTGACCGACGAGCGCAAATCCGGTGACGTCGGTGGCGCCTTTGATAGCGAATTCGCGCATCGCCTCGGCCGCATATCTGCCCGGCGTCAGCATTGTCTCCACCGATGTCGCTGCGATCTCAGGCGTCGTCTTGTTGAGCTTGATGCCTGTCGAAATGACGCCCGTACCGATTGGTTTCGTCAAAATCAGCATATCGCCCGGACGCGCGCCGGCATTGGTGGCGAGTTTAGCGGGATCGATCACGCCGGTGATCGAATATCCAAACATGATCTGCTCGCTGTCGACACTGTGTCCGCCGATCAGCGTGACGCCATACTGGTTCAACGTTTCCAGGCCGCCACGCATGATTTCGCCGAGAATCGCGGGGTCGACGCCTTTCTTGGGGAAACACGTGACTGCGAGCGCCGTCAACGGCGTACCGGCCATTGCCCAAACGTCGTTGATCGAATTTAGCGCTGCGATTTGTCCGTAGACGTAAGGGTCGTCGACGATGGGCGTGAAAAAGTCGACTGTTTGCACAATCGCGAGGTCGTCGCGCAGCAGGTACACTCCGGCGTCGTCGGCTTTGTCAAAACCAACCAGGACGTTCTCGTTTTTAGGTTGTGTTGGGAGCCCGCTCAACACCTGAGCGAGTAAGCCTGGGTTCAGCTTAGCCGCTCAACCAGAGCACGAAACCATTTCGGTCAGACGCATCGGCGTACCTCCTCTCGCCAGGTTCCCTCGAGCATTCGTCATTGTTTATACCACCGATTTCTTTGAGTCGCATCGCACGCCGAATTGAAGCAAAATGTCGACGGCTTTGTAACGCGAACTGTTAGTTTGCGGGTCAAGGGTTCTTTACCAGATTTATCCTGTGTCTCAACGCAAACTAACAGTTTGCGCTACAGCAGAAGCACTTATGGCTAATATCATTCGTGTCGGTCCGGCGGGCTGGTCTTACAAAGATTGGGAAGGCGTGGTGTATCCGCAAAAGCCCGGCGCGAAGTTTGATCCGCTTGAATACCTCGCCCGCTTCTTCAACACGATTGAAATCAATAGCAGTTTCTACCGACCGTTTACTGTGACAACCGCGAAGTCGTGGTCGCGTAGAGTCGCCGGCTCAAAAGACTTCATGTTTACTGCCAAACTGCATCGCGTTTTCACACACGAACGCGGAAAGGCGACTGCTGAAGACGAGAAAGAAGTGCGCGCAGGACTCGACGCGTTAAGCAGCAGCGATAAATTGGGCGCCGTGTTGCTTCAGTTTCCCTGGTCGTTCAAAAACACGGACGAGGAGCGAGTTTATCTAGCGAGGTTGCTCGAGCGATTCCGGGATTATCCGCAAGTGTTGGAAATAAGGCACGCATCGTGGAACACGCCGCAAATTCATGAGTGGCTGGCGGAGTTAGGCGTCGGATTATGTAACGTAGATCAGCCCTTGTTCACGAAATCAATAAAGCCCGATGCCATCGCCACTTCGCAGGTGGGTTATGTACGGCTTCACGGGCGGAACTATCAGGACTGGTTCCGGGAAAAGGCGCCGCGCGACGATCGCTACAACTATCTGTATTCAGTCGACGAACTGGAGCCGTGGATTTCTCGGATTAAAGAGATTGCGGAAAAGACGAGGGAATCGTACGTAATCACCAACAATCATTTTCGTGGGCAGGCAGTGGTGAACGCACTGGAGATAAAAGCGACGTTGCATGAGGATCGAGTGCCGGCGCCGGCGCCGTTATTTGAGAAGTATCCGCGGCTGGCCGAGTCAGCGCTTGTGGAAGCTGAAGGCAGTGAAGATGAACCGATGTTGTTTTAATGTCCGACAAACTTCAGTTTGTCGCCGCCGATCCCTTGGCGGCAAACTGAAGTTTGTCGGACATATAGCCCTGAAGGTGTCGGATCCTTAGTGCGCGGCGGTTTGTGCAATCGCCTGCGCAAACGCTATCGGCAAGCCATCGGGATCGATACAAACTGCCAACCTGATGCCTTCGCCTTCACGCTGCGTCGGCGGCATTACGAAACGAATACCCCGCGCCTGCAATTCCTCGTAAGTCTTGTCCACGTCCGTGACGTTGAATCCGATTGAACAACTGCCTGCGTGTTTTGTTGGGTCGCCGGCCGGAGGCGTGGTGGAAACAACCCCGCCACCGTGCAAGGCGAGTGTCGTTGTTCCAGTCGCAAATTCCGTCCATTCCGGAGTTTCAAACTTCAAGGGAATACCGAGCTTGTCCCGGTAGAATTCGACCGAGCGTTTCATGTCAGACACTACTACCATCGTGTAATCAATCTGCTGGAACATTTTGCCTCCTCGAATCAGTAGCTATTTCTTCTTTGCCGCTGCCTTTTTTCTGGTCTTGCCGTCGCCGGTGGCGACGATAATATCAAACTCGTCTTTCGTAAGTGACATCACCGAGAGCTGCGACTGCCGGATCAAAGGCAGTTGGCTCAAACGCTTGTCGTAACGAATCGCGGCCAGCAGGACGGGACTCTTTAGCGCTCTGACGGGTTTTAGGTCGACTGCAACCCACTGTTCGTCTGACGCGGTTGGATCCGGATAGGAGCTTTTCACGACCTCGGCCATTCCCACCACAGCCTTTTCTTTTCCCGAGTGATAGAAAAGTACGCGGTCGCCTGTCGTCATTTCGCGCAAGTTGTTGCGCGCCTGATAATTTCGCACGCCCGTCCAGTCAGTGCGGCCGTCGTTAACGAAATCATCCCAGGAATAGGTTTCCGGTTCCTGCTTCACCATCCA
>JBKPNP010000597.1:0-4262 GCA_046732775.1 Acidobacteriota bacterium | reverse complement strand
AATCTCGTTCATTGCGTTTTCATAGACTTGCTCCTGGGGAACGTTGCCGCTTTTTGGAACTTTCAACGAATGATCGCCGCCGGCGATTATATGCAGCGTGGCATTCAAGCGGTGCCGCTGCACAATCTCTTCTAATTCCTCGGCGGTTCCAAACGTGTCGCGTGAACCCTGCACGAAGAGCATCGGAACCTTAATGTCAGGTAGATGAGCGTCGCGAAGTTTGTCGGGCCGGCCGGGTGGATGGAGCGGATAACCGAGGAACACCAGCGCCTTAACCTTCTTCCCTGTTTCCGGTTCAGCGGCGACTTGGGAAGCGATGCGCCCACCCATCGACTTCCCGCCAATCGCGAGTGCGTTTCCTTTCAGGAGCTTGTGAGCGATGGCCGCATCGATCACTGCTCGATAACAGGCTTCCAGTTTTGCTTTTGGGTCGGGCGCCCCGCGCCGCTTATCCATGTAAATAAAATTGAACGTGAGCACATCGAAACCGCGCGCCGCCAACCCTTCAGCAAACATGCGCATGAATGGATGCAACTGACCAGCGCCTGCCCCGTGGGCCAGTATCAAAGTGGTGCCCACGCGCGATTTCTTAGGCGCGGCGTAAAGGTGGGCAGATACGCTGTCGGTTTCGTTAACAGTTATTGCAAGCTGTTGTGGATCCATAATTCCTACGCCTACGACGTCTTCTACGTTTTGTTATTTCTTCCGGGTGCATTGACGAACGAGTGGAACTCATGTTTGATTTCAGCTCAATCAACGGTCGAAAGAATGAAATGCCACCCGAGTCCAAGGCCCCTGCAAATTCACTCGTTATCACTGGTGTTCTGACCGCAGTCGTTTATCTGTCGGTCTGCGTCTTTTATCGCAACGGCCCACAAGTCTATTCACGCACCGAGCGAGAATTGTTTGCGTGGTTTTTTTGTCTCTCGTTGTTGCTTCTGTTTTGGAGAGGCTACCAACAAGTAAACCGTGCGGACAAGCCACCGCTGCAAATTATCATTTATTTCGCTGCGCTCTTTGTCGTCTTTGCCTTCCTCACGGTGCCGTTTCATTCGACTGACGTGTTTGGCTACATCAATCGCGGTTGGCAACAGGTTCACTACGGACAAAACCCTTACGTCCATCCGCTGAGTGAGGTCCCCAACTGGCAGACCGATCCGATGATACGAGAGCACTGGATTTATAACCCGAATCCATATGGCTTTCTGTTCACGTTGCTGGCGCGGCTCTTAGCGCGCTTGAGCGGCGGGAACTGGTGGGCCGCGCTCGCAATGTTCAAAGCTATCAACGTGACGGTGTTTGCCGCGATCGCCTGGATCGTCTGGCGTGCGGCGAATCGCGTGTCGTACATCAAACCCGCGTCAGCCCTTTATCTTTTTCTTTGGAGTCCCCTCATCCTCCTGCATCACATCGCCAACGGTCACAACGATCTGCTGGTTGGGTTGTTCGTGCTCCTGGCCGGTTATTTGGCCATCACGGAAAAATATTTTTGGATTGTGCCGGCGCTAATAGCGGCCACGCTCTTGAAGTTTGCGCCTTTGACGCTACTGCCGCCGGCGCTGTTTCTGGTGATCAAAAAAGCAGGATGGAAGACTGCGATATTGAGTTCCCTGGTCGGCGTGCTGATCACGATCGCGGTCTCCTACCCGTATCTTCGGGATTGGCAGCTGCTGAAACTCGCCGACATGCAGGACAACGCCACGCTGATCGATAACTCGCTGCATTCATTCCTGATTCACATCTTTGAGGCGCTGGCGCGTGTCATCAAAAGCATCGCGCCGCTTCATCCGCTGGTTAATTCAGCGATCAAGTTCGCGCTTCGCGCCGGCCTAATCATCTTCCTGCTGTATCAGTGGTTGAAAGTGCCGCGGAATTTCACGGCGAAACTATTTAACGAGAAGACTGTGCTGATTCTCTTTGTGCTGATCTGCGTGGCTAGCTCGAAGTTTAACGCGTGGTACATGGGTATGATTTTGCCCGCGGCTCTCTTGCTCGAAGACAGGCACTGGCTGAGACGGCTGGTGGTGTTGATTTCGGCGACGGAGTTGTTGTCACTCACCTTCTTCAAGCAAGCCTACATCATCAACTACTTCGCGCTGATTCTCGTGCCGACGTGGATCGTCTGGAGGCAAAAACCCGCGAAGCGGGTGGAAACATAAAGCTGGGGGTGAGCGAAGCGGAACCCCAGGATCATCGGTGGGGAAAAAGGAGAGCCCATGAAGTGGGCGACAGCGGCTTACTCGCAGCTTGTTCGCTGTCGCACGCTGCGCGCGCTTGGTTTCTTACGGCTTCTCTTCCTGGGGTTCCGCTTCGCTTCACCCCAGGCTGTATGCTTCCACCCGCTTCGCGGGTTAGCCCCCGCTTCATCGGACTCGCTGGCTGCTTATAGATAAACGCGCGGAACGCGAGCGCCAATGCCGCAGGTCACTTCGTATGAAAGTGTGCCTGCGATCTTTGCAAGGTCTTCAGCGGTTACTGAGAGCTTGCCGTCGGTACCCACCAGAATTACCTCGTCATCCAGTGCTACGCCGGGAATATCGGTTACGTCGATGAGAGTAAGATCCATTGAGATTCGGCCGATCACCGTCGCATACACACCACGAATAATTGTGTGCCCGCGATTCGATAACGCGCGCATGTAGCCGTCGTCGTAACCAATCGGAATGGTCGCGACGAGCGTCTTGCGCGAGGCTTCGAAGGTGCAACCATAGCCGACCGTTTCTCCGGCGGGCACCCACTTGAGCAAAATGATCCGCGAATGAAGCGACATGACCGGACGTAGATGGACGTTGCGGTCCTCGGGCGCCAGGATGTCTCGCCAGAGTCCGTAAAGCACGCCACCCGGCCGTACTAAATTTCCCCGCGCTTCAGGTTGTCCAAACACCGCGGCTGAATTAGCTAAGTGGTAGTAGGTCGGAGCGAAGCCGCGTTCGCGAAAGGCTGCGACACCGACCTTGAACCGTTCAATCTGATCGTGAGTTAACGGTCCGCATGAAGGCTCGTCAGCGGCGGCGAAGTGAGTAATGAAGCCGTCGACGCGAATGTTTTTGAATTGGCGCAACGCATCGGCAAACTCAGCCACTTCGTCAAAGCGAACGCCGAGCCTACCCATACCGGTATCAATCTTAACGTGAACATCCGCGAGGATGTTTTTCTCACGCGCAGCCCGGTCAAACGCCTCGATCATGTCCAGACGGTAAACGACTGGCGTCAGTCGCTGCTCGATACAGAGTTCAGCTTGCGATTCCCAGAAGCCGGCGAGGCACAGGATGCGTCCGGGAATCTGGGCGGCGCGTAATTCGACTCCCTCTTCCGGCAGCGCGACGCCAAACCATTCAGCGCCTTCGGCCGCGAGCCGCCGCGCACACGCCACCGCCCCGTGCCCGTAAGCGTTGGCCTTCACGACGCCCATTACGCTCACGGCCGGAGCTACGTGTTGTTTGACTGTGCGAAAATTCGCAGCCAGCGCGTCGAGATCAATCGCAGCCCAGGTGGGACGGCAGAATGGCAACTTGTTTCTCTTGCTTTCGAAAATATTCGACATTCAATCAGATAGACTATGGTCTGTTTGAAGCCTGCCTAAGTTACACGGAAAACAAAAAAGCCCCAACCTGGGACTAGTGGTTATCGTTAAGTTGTTGCCGAAGGATTAGTTGTTAACCAGTTTAATTTTTTTCACGCCTACTCTTAAAGTATCTGTAGCTTCGAGCTTTTCCGGTACTACTAAAGACAAGACTATTGCACCACCATTTCTCAGTTTTCCCTGCGTTGCCACAATGAACTTCCCCGGGTTATCCGACGGGTAAAGACCGAAACTGCCCAGGTAAATTCGTTCGTTGTCGACTGTCTGGTAATGAACCTGAAAGGCGACTGGATCTTTGTTTGGGTTTGTAACCTCCGCCACTTCCACCTGCACAAATTTGTATGTTTCAAGGCCCTCCGATTTCGCCTCTATCGGCTGCACCAAGCTCGGCTTCTTGAGATCAAGGTAATACAACTTGTCGTCGCTAACTACTGCGTTATTTTCGCTGGCGGTATTGCCGGTGTTAACCAGATCCAAAGTCCTACTGGAACATGAGGTCGATAAAACCACACTGAAGCAGAGGCCACAACATACCTTGGTCAGCATAGTCATCATGGTAAAGAAGGGATGCCAGGGCTGGTTGGCGGGATGCCTCGTGATCTGCCGCCCGCAAGAGGTGACGTTGGCTGCTTTCCCAGCATCGTCACGTCTTGCGGTCAGAACTTTCTTCATTGGCGGG
>JBKPNP010000596.1:0-1177 GCA_046732775.1 Acidobacteriota bacterium | reverse complement strand
ATCACGTTGAGGAAGAAGAAGGCGAAATGTTTCCGAAGGCCCGCAAGGTGCTGAGTGAAGAACAGACCGAAGCTCTGGGCTCGCGCCTCGAGGAAGCGAAGAACAACGAAATGAAGGCAGCCGCGGCAGGCTGAAATCGCGAAGGATTCAAAAAGCATCGCCGGACCGCGCATCGCGGTCCGGCATGCTACCTGACGACCATCCCACTAATTCTTTAGAAACCGACTACGCAGGAGCTAATCATGGAAGGACCGTTAAGAGGATTACTCGCAGGCGCTGCAGCGTGGAAATTTGGCGGCGGCTGTATTTCGACCATTCTCATTTTCATCCTCGTCTTTTGGCTGCTCGGTTACGTGCACTGCTAGCGCGACAGTAACGAGGCCGCCTCGGCATCAACCAACCACTCCAGTCTTCCACTCGCCAGTTTTATTGCCTGGGCGGGCAATCGATTGCGACTTTGTGGTTCAGTCAGCACGTCTCTCAAGCGTTCCGCTTTGTTCTGTCCCACTACTAAAAACACTGCGTGCTTCGCGTGATTCAGAACCGGCAGGGTTACCGTAATCCGTTGTTGGTGAGTTTCCGGATTTCTCGTCGTTAGTACCCAACGAACCTCTTCGTGCATAGCTTTTGAACCCGGGAAAAGCGATGCCGTGTGTCCATCTTCACCGAGGCCAAGAAAGACTAGATCAAAGCTCGGCCAAGAATTACCGGGAAAAGCGGATCGCAACGTCTCTTCATACTGCGACGCCGCCGCCTCGGGTTCGATCTCGCCTTTCATGCGGTGAACATTTTCCACCGGGATTGAGACTTTCGAGATCAGCGCGTCGTCAACCATCTTGAAATTACTTTCCGGGTGATCCGGCGGCACCGCCCGCTCATCGCCAAAGAACAGATGAACGCCGCTCCAATTCACGCGCCCTCGAAAGTCATCGGTCGCCAACAATTCGTAAACTTGTTTTGGAGTTTTACCGCCCGACAAGGCGACACAAAACCGATTTGATTCGCGTTGACTGTCAGAAGCGCAAGCGACGAACACTTCGGCTGCAGCGACCGCTAACTGATCCGACGTATCGAAGACTTTGAGGTTTGGCTCGCCGCACATTTATCAAATCGTTTACTTCTGGTTCTCAAGTAGTTCTTCCCACTCGGTGTGAACGAAGCCGAGTTGCGGCTTATC
>JBKPNP010000595.1:0-1825 GCA_046732775.1 Acidobacteriota bacterium | reverse complement strand
ATATGTCCGAACGGCAGGTCAAACCCGAAAAAGGGAATCGGGACTTTGAAGTAGACAACGTCGAGTGCGCCGCGCGTGAGGTCGTTCATGAAAATAGCGAAGCCGACAGCGAGGGCGGCGGCGGAGGCTGTCCGTGAAATCAGAAACTGCGACCAGCCATTGAGGAAGCCCCAGACGCGCCCATACGCGTCACGCGTGATCACATATTCGGCGCCGGCATGCGGACGCATAGTCGTGAGTTCGGCGTAGGTCAAAGCGCCTGCGAGTGCGAGCAGGCCGGCAGCAATCCAAACGGCGATGACGCGTGCGGGCGTTCCGACGTTGCAGGTCATCACCCGCGCCTTGAGAAAGATGCCGGTGCCGATGATGTTGCCGACGTTGACGGAAATCGCGGCGAGCGGGCCAAGACCACGCACTAATTCATGATTGTTTGTTGACATATCAGGGTTTCGGTTGCAGGAATCTGGACTTCGAAACTGGTTAACTTCAGGCGGCGCGCCTGCGGCCGGTTCTGCTTTTCAGTGCTTGTGCCGCGGCTTCGCCGGTGACGACCGCACCTTCCATGAAGCCCTGCCAATCAGCGAGATGTTCGCCGGCAAACAAAACTTTCCCATGAGGCTGCTGCAGAATGGGACGTACTTTGAACCATTGGCCGGGCCGGTAAACGGCGTAGGCTCCCTGCGTGTACGGATCGCGCTGCCACGGCATCGATTGAATATTTACCGCCAGCTCCGGCGCTTTTCGATGAAACGGTTCCAGCTCACGCGTAATGATCTCCCGGCGGCGCGCATTGTTTTGCGACGCCAGGATGTCAGCCTTCTCTCCGATTGCGTAGCTGCAGAGTATGCCTTGTTTACCTCGCTGGTTTTTGGTGCTGTGAAAGTAAAAGTGAGAGGTGACGTCGCTCACCAGTGAAAAATCTTCCGCCCCCCAAAATCGCTCGTTGAAGAGAACCTGATTCTTAACGATGCGCGCATACTGGAGTTTGTCTGCAGCGGCGCTGTGTGCCGTGGGCAACGGCGGATCAAAGACAATCTTATTAAGTACGCGCGCAGGTACAGTGCAAATGCAAGCATCGGCAACGAACTCCCGACCATTGGCCGTTACCGTCACTCGTCCGCCGCGTTGTGAAATCTTCTGCACGGCCATGCCGGTATGAATTGAGTCGCGACCGATTTGGGCAGCCAGCGCGTTTATCAGACTCGAGTTACCGCCGATCATCTTGAAGTCCATTTCATTGGCAGGACTCGATTCGAAATACTCCGAGGCAGCGGCGAACGCGGATACCATGCGAATTGTTTCGCCAAAGTCCGTACTGTCGGCGAGGTCGCGGAGTAGCAGGTCTTCCTCGGAGAATCCGATTTCTTTGAGCTTGGTCCACCAATCGTATTGATCGAGCCGCACGCGATCTGCGTTAGTGAAATTTTTAAAGGCAGCGCGAAGCTTTTCGAAGCCCGCGCGGGCTGCCGGGGAAAAGTCCCACTGGCCGGGACGCTTTACCACGCCATCCTGCATTAGCCAGGTTTCGAAGCGATGATCGCTTAGCGGTATTTTGAAGTCGCTGCACAAGGCCCGCATGCGATCGTGGCTCGTCCCGATCCACTCTGCGCCCAGCTCGCATACAAGTTCCGGGTTCTCTTTGAAGTTAAATGAATTGACGCGTCCACCGACACGCGGCCGTGCTTCCAACACAGTGACGTGCCAATTCCTGAGCGCATTCGCCGCTGCCAATCCCGCGAGGCCGGCTCCAATAATGATGCACGAATACGACCGCCGTTGGACGTAGGGACTGGCGAAAAGCGGCGCCGCCACGGCGGCCAAAGCA
>JBKPNP010000594.1:0-4034 GCA_046732775.1 Acidobacteriota bacterium | reverse complement strand
GCGTGATGGATATGCTTCGTTTCCACAAGTTCACCATCGGTTCAGCGTGGAAAGCCGACTATGGTTCCAGTGAAAACGCGGAACAGTTCAAAGCGCTTTACGCTTACTCACCGATTCACAACGTCAAAATGGGTGCAAGTTATCCGGCAACATTAATCACGACTGCCGACCACGACGACCGCGTCGTGCCGGCGCACTCATTCAAGTATGCGGCGGCATTGCAGGCGGGTCAGGGCGGAGACAATCCGATCTTGATTCGCATCGATACGAAGTCGGGCCACGGCGCCAGCAGCACGCGGAAAGCGATCGAGCAGACGGCCGACATCTACTCGTTCCTGATGTACAACCTCGGGGTAACGCCGAGCTAAGGGCGGTGAGCAGTGAGCGGTAAGCAGTAAAAAGAAGGCGTGGGCTGGGAGCGCAGGCATCTTGCCTGCTGGATTCGTGATCACGCGCGTTGAGGCAGGCAGGATGCCTGCGCTCCCGGCTTAGCGTCTAGGGTGGCTCGCGGCGGGCAGACTTATCGTAACGACCAGGCCGCCGTCTGTCGCGTTGGCCGCTAAGATCGTTCCGTCGTGTAATTTGACAGCACGTTCTGCAATCGCCAAACCCAAACCCACACCACCCGCCTCACGATCTCGCGCCTCATCAACGCGGTAAAAAGGACGAAAGATTTTTGTTAACGATTCTTCGGGAACGCCGGGTCCGTGATCGCGAACGATGATTCGGGCCGACTTTTCGGACGAGCCCGCGCGGGAGTCGTCAAGCCTTAGATCAATTTGAACTGTCGTACCTTTAGCGGTATACGCGACGGCATTCCGAATCACGTTTTCAATCGCAGCGCGCAACAAGTTGGGAACGCCGTCAACAATTACGCCGTCGGAGCCGCCAAGTGTCACCGCGCGTTCACGCGCCCGCGCCTCAAAGTCCGCATCCTTTGCCACGTCAGCCACGAGCGAATGCAGATCAAGTTTCGTTTTCTGAAGGTGTTCGGCGCCGCTTTCGATCCGCGTCAACGCCAGCAGCTGGCCAATCATCTCGTTTAGGGTTTCAGCTTCCAGTTGAATGCGTTCGAGCGCAGTTTGTGCTTCCACGCCTGAGCGTTGGCGCGCGAGTTCCAGGGCGACGTTCAAACGCGCGAGAGGCGAGCGCAGTTCATGGGAGATGTCGCCAAGCAGACGACGTTGGCTCTCAATCAATATCTGGATTTTCTCGGCCATCTCGTCAAAGTCGGCGGCGAGGGATGCCAATTCGTCACGCCGCCCACCCAGCCGCGGCAACACGCGCACGCTTAGATTGCCAGCGGCCAATTCACGCGTCGCCGCGCGCAGCTTCGTTACCGGCGACGTTAAGTATTTTGCCAGGCCGTAACAGACCAGCGCGCCGAGAGCGAAGGCGGCCAGCAAGTGAACGATCGGGTGAAATAGCCAGGAAGGCGGCGGCGGTTGTAGTTCAGCCACCAGCGCGTATTGATTACCCGACGCTGAGGTAACCAGCCGGCCACGCAAGGGCACACGTCCACGCTCTATCAATTGTGATGACTGACTTTCAAAAACGCGGCGCGCGATTTCCGGCGCGTCAGATGGCATTCGCCGGCCGGACAGTTCCTGAATTTGACTGTTGAAAAGAAACAAGCGGACGTTTGTTTGGCTTTGCACGCCGTCGAGATAATTGCTCAGTACGGCCTGGCCGCCGCGTTCGTATTGCTCGGCAGCTTCTCTCCCACTCGCGTCGACTATTGCATCCATCGAGTGATGTTCACGATGCAGAGCACGTTCGTGCCGCATCCACTCGCCGCCGAGAAAAGTGAAGAGAATGACGGTCAGCAGAATGCTGCTAAACCAGATGAAGATTTTTAGAAACAGACTTCGGGGCAAGTGTTCAATCTCCGTCCACGGCGCTCGCTTGCGCGTAGATGTAACCGACGCCTCTTACCGTTTTGATTCGCTCTGACGATCCCGAATGATGACCAAGCTTCTTTCGCAGGTTACTGATGTGCATGTCGATGCTGCGATCGAAAGGCGACAGGTTGCGTCCAAGCACCTGTTGCGAAAGGTCTTCGCGCGTCACGATCTCGCCGGCCGCGCGTAGTAGTTTTTCCAGTACGTCAAACTCCACCGATGTAAGCTCAACGTCTTCGCCGCCGCGCCGTACCATGCGAGTGCCGCTGTCCAGGTCGACGTCGCCAACGCTCAGCCTCTTTAACGTGGCGCGATCTACCGGCTTGTCAGCCGGCACCCGCCGCAAAATGGCCCTGATTCGTGCCGTCAGCTCGCGCGGATTGAATGGTTTCGGCAAATAGTCGTCGGCGCCAATCTCGAGGCCCACAATGCGATCGACGTCGTCGCCGCGTGCGGTGAGCATAAGCACGGGAATCTTTGACTCCGCGCGTATCCGGCGCAGCACTTCAAAGCCATTGAGGCCCGGCAACATGACGTCGAGCACGACGAGCGCGTGCTTTCCTTCCAATGCGCGTTCGGCGCCGAGGTCACCGCGATGGACTGACTCGATCGCGAAGCCGAGCGGTTCGAGGTATTCGGCGACTAACTCGCAGAGCGCCACGTCGTCGTCTATGATTAGTATTTGGTCCATCTGAACGTAGTAACGCGAATTGTTAGTTTGCGAGTTTGTAAATCGAGCTTGAGTGTGCGTCTACGCCGGTGCAGTAGCCCGACAGTCATGGAGGGCTACTGCCCCGTTCCGCGTTGCCTGCCGAACCCTCACGGGCGCTACATACGAATCATCAGTCAACTGATCAAGCAAACTAACAGTTTGCCTTACAAAAGGTAATTGTAGTTGATGGGTTGCGCGATCTTTGTAAAGAAGTGTCAACGATGAACATGTGTAGACCCATGGGAGTCGCGCCCGGCCTAGCCCTCCTAACTGTCGGGCTACCGCCCCGGGCCTGGACGACGCACGGCTCGATCCGCTTGCATCGCTCAGCCGAAGCTGGACGGCCGCGGTTTGGGCTCCAGCGGAGCCAAATATTTATAAAAACAACCGGCGTTTAACGAGTGCGCTCCGGCGGAGAGCAATGTCTCATACGCAAGACGTTTCGCTCCGCCTGGAGCGATCATGTTTGTGTGGGTTTCGGTTCATAAACATTTCGTCCCTACGGGACGAGACCAAATATTGTCGTCCCGCTCGCGCGAGGCAACGCGGCACGGGGCAGTTATGGAGGGCTCCGCTCCCCGCGGATAACTTTACAAATCTTTACACAGGTTAACTGACTCTTTACGTCTCCGGCGGGGAATAGGGCGTATAACATTACGCGTAACGAAACGGCCCGACCGCATCGGGTAATCAAGGGCGGGCAACGCCCGCAAGTCAGACAGACTGAGGAAGCTGTCTTAATAATCAGAGGAGAACAGGAATGAAGAAGAAAATTTTAGCAATAGCCAGCGTTGCTGTTTTGGTCGTGGCCGCGACAGTTTTGGCTTTGGCCCAGGGGCATATGGGCGGCGGTGAGAGAATGCGCGGTCCAAACCCGGAACAGATGATTGAGCATATGTCGCAGGTTCTGGGCCTGACCGATGCTCAGAAGACTCAAGCCAAGGCGATCTTCGAAGCACAGCGTCCGATCGAAGAGGAACGACACACTAAACTCGAAGCCATTCACAAACAGATCGAGGACGCGACTGCGAACGGCCAGTTTGACGAAGCAGTGGTTCGACCGCTTGCGAATCAGGAAGCGCAGCTCAAAGCCGACGAGATGGTTGACCACATGCGCTTACATTCGAAACTTTTCAGTTTGCTGACGGCCGAACAGAAGACCAAAGCAACGGAAATGATGAAGCAGCATGGTGGCCCTGGCCGCGGACCGGGTGGCCCGGGCGGGCATGGGCATCACGGCCCGCCACCGGCGCCGGGCTTCTAACGCGGTTTTCAACCGGCAAAAAAAGGATCAGCGGGGCGACCCGTTGATCCTTTTTACTTGCGGCATCACTGCCCTGACATGGATTGAGGCCGTTATGAACCCGGCACGAGATATTCGACTCCCGGGGAAACGGATTGCGCAGGGAACACAAACTCAG
>JBKPNP010000593.1:0-7694 GCA_046732775.1 Acidobacteriota bacterium | reverse complement strand
CTCAGCTCGGCGGCTACAAACGCTTCGTGGATGGATTGGTGCGCGATCGCGTGGTGGCTCAGGAAGCAGCGCGTTTAGGGTTGGGCGCGAGCGATCAGGAGGTGGCGCAGAAGATTTACAAACAGTTTGCCGACGCTTCCGGTGCTTTCATTGGGATGGACCGCTACCGGCAGTCAGTGACTGCGCGTTACGGCGACGTTGAATCGTTCGAGCGCACCGTACGCGACGAGATTGCCCAGGAGAAACTTAAAGCGTTTGTCACTGCCGCGGTCAAGGTTTCGGATACAGAAGTTCAGGAGGAATTCCAACGCAGTAATACCGATTTCGATGTCTCTTACGCGATCATCTCTGCCGACAAACTCGCCGAGAAAATGCAACCCAGCGACGACGAGCTGCGCAGTTACTACGACCAACACAAAGATGATTTCAAGATCAACGTATCGCAAAAGAAGATTCGGTACCTTTACGTAGATCAGGCAAAAGCGGGCGAAAAGCTGCAACTCTCCGACGTCGAGTTGCGCGAGGAATTCGACAAACTGGCGCCGCAAAACAAGCAGGGAGGCGCGAAAGTTCAGCAGATTGTTTTGAAGGTTGCGCGCAAAGATCTCGAGGCGGCGGCGGAACAGAAAGCCAAAGACCTGATCGCGAAAGCGCGTGCTGCCAGTCCCGAAACCAGCGAGAAAGTGTTCGCCGATCTGGCGCGTGGCAATTCCGAAGATCCGGCAACTGCAAAAAACGGCGGTTTCCTGCCGCAGCCATTTAAAAAGAACCCCAACAAGATTCACGGCTTATACGATCGCACGATCGACATGCAGGTGGGCGAGATTTCCGATATTCCAATCAAGTATGCGGGCGACTGGTACATCCTGCGCCGCGGTGAATCAGTTCCGAAAACTTTTGAGGAAGCGAAACCGGACCTGTTGGCGTCGCTGCGAAACCGCAAGGGTTACGTTGCTGCCTCGAAGATTGCCGAACGCGCCGAGGCGCGTCTGAAAGAAACAAAGGATGCGCAGAAGGTGGCGCAGGAATTAGCCGGCGAAGCGAATATGAGCGCCGCTGACATGGTGAAGGAAACGCCGTTCATTAAACCGGGCGACGATGTTCCAAACATCGGCAGCAGCCAACAGTTCGAAGCCGTCATAGATCCGTTGAACAACCCGAACGATGTCGGCAGCCGCACCGGAGTTAAGGGTGGCTTTGCGATACCGATGTTGGTTGAAAAGAAAGACCCGCGCGTTCCCGCATTTGATGAAGTGAAAACCGAGGTTAGTAAGACGCTGAGACAACAGCGGGCGAAGGAACAACTGGAGCAAAAGGCGAAAGACTTTGCGGCGTCGTTAGCGAGCGGAGCTGATTTGAAAGCCGCGGCCGAGAAAGCCGGATTTGAAGCCGAGACGGAAGAAAAATACAAAGTTGGCTCGCCGCTCGGCAAAGCGGGAACAAGTCCAGCACTCGACGAAGCGATTTACGGACTGAAAGCCAACGGGGTTACCAGGACGCCGATCAAGATTGGCGATAACTTCATCGTCGCGGGGGTAACGAATCGCCGCGAAGCCGACCTGGCCGAGTTTGCGAAGCAACGGGAACAGTTGACGCAGTCGGCGCTGTCAGGAAAGCAGAGCCAGGTGTATGAGGACTACGTGAGCGCGGCCCAACAGCGGATGAAGCAGGAAGGAAAGATTAAAATCTATTCCAACGTGTTGACTACGCTGGAAGAAAGCGAGCCGGAAGTCGCTCCCGCGGCGCCGAACCAATTTCCGATCCCGCGTTAACCGGCAGCCGCTGTTGTCCGCTCCGCGGACTCACAACAGTGATCGTCAACAAAGCAAAAGGTGACGGGTAAGAAGTCTTATCCGTCACCTTTTTAGTTTTTGACGTTTACTTAGTTGCCGCGTATGAGCGGAGTCACTTGCGATTGCGCAACAGCAGTTCTTAGCTGCAGTTCGTTTCCAACTGTCGTCACTTTGAGATTGCTCAGCGCGGTCCTGGCGAGCGCGCCCTTCGACGCTGCCAGCCGGTTAACGAAGAACGCACCCAGTTGTTTTAATCCTTCCACCGTATCGCCGAGGTTCTTCGCCGAGTAAGTGTCGACTGTCCTCGCCGTCATCATTAATTCGAGGTCGGTGGCGGTCATTCCCAACGTACCGTAAACCTGGCGTACGGCAGTCATCTCGCGCGCGATCGTGTCGTTACTCAGGCTCAGATTTTCGAGCAGCAACGGCGAGATATTGCCACCGAAACCGATGATCGCATTCGGGTCGCGGCCTGCGAGCGCGAGTAAATCCGGGTTCGCATGTTTGCGAGTGCGAGTCGCATCGATGACGCCGTGAATAGCGTCGATGTCGCCCAGCGCAAGCGTGTTGCTGTCGACTGGTGTAACCGCAAGATCGCTTACGCTCATGTTCAAAAGACCGAACAGTCTGAGTTGTCGATCCAGGCTGAAGATGTAAATCGTCTTCCCCTGATATTTCTGCTCAACGTATTTGCCGTTCGCCGCCAGTCGGCCGGCCGCGGTCAGCGCCGCCGGGTTGAAACTGCCGCGAGCGAGCGCGACCGTAGACACTTTGGTGATGCCCTGGCGCGGATATTTGTAAGTGAAGCCAAGCGCGATTTGTTCGAAAGAGCGAGGGTCAAGGCCGGTCTGCGTTTTGAATTTCGCCAACTCTGCGGTCGCTTCAGCCATCCTGGCGGAATTGTCCGCCAACAACTTCGGCATCACTTCATTGAAAACTCGCGCCACGTTCACAATCGCGACCGCGTCAGACTGCGGCAAAGAAGACATCAATGTGGCGGGTTGCCGCGCCGAAGTCTTTTGCGCAAATGCGCTGCCTGCTACAGCACAAGTTAGTACCACTGTTGTCAAAATTGATTTGAAAATCTTGCTATTCACTTGGAAAAACCTTTCTTGATTAACCCTGCTGTTATGCCCCCGGTTAGTTGCCAGCCGCGCATTGCGAGGTTGGCTTTAATTTCTCGGATCGCGGGCGTCCCGCCCGCATTTGTCCGACGAACTTTAGTTTGTTGCTCTGAACGACGAGCTGAAGCTTATCGAACAATTGCGGGCGGATGCCCGCGGTCCGATCAAACGCGCTCAACCAAAACCGCCAGACCCATTCCGCCGCTGACGCAGAGCGTCGCCAACCCAAATTCCGCCTCGCGTTTTTTCATCTCGTGCAGCAGCGTAGTCGTGATGCGCACGCCGGTGCAGCCAATCGGATGACCCAAAGCAATCGCGCCACCGTTTACGTTGAGCCTCTCCGGATCGAATTTCAACTCACGATCACAGGCGATGACCTGCGCCGCGAACGCCTCGTTTAGCTCAATCAATCCGATGTCATCGAGCGAAAGCTTTTGTCTCGTCAGTAAAGATCTGACGGCCGGCACGGGTCCGATTCCCATAATTTCCGGCGCCACGCCTGTCACTTCGTAGTCAACGATTCTGGCCTCGGGGGTAACGCCACATTCCGCCAGTGCTTCTTCACTCAAAACCAATACGGCTGCGGCGCCATCGGTGATGCCTGACGAGTTGCCGGCTGTTACGGTCCCGTCTTTCGAAAACACGGGCTTCAACTTTTCCAACTCCTGCTTCGTGGCGCCCGCGCGTGGATGCTCGTCGCGAACAAACCTTGTGATTTCACCCTTCCGGTTTTTGACTTCAACGGGCGCGATCTCAGCGTCAAACCTTCCCGAATCGATCGCCACTTCAGCGCGTTGTTGTGAACGCAACGCGAATTCATCCTGCTCTGCGCGCGAAACCTCGTACTGGCCCGCCAGGTTTTCAGCAGTCTCACCCATTAACAAACCCGACAGCGGATCGCTGAAGCCGTCGCGATACATGCCGTCGACGAGTTCCATGTTGCCCATCCGCATGCCCCAGCGCGCACCCTCGGCGAAATAAGGGACGCGCGACATGCTTTCAGTTCCTCCGGCGAGCACGACGTCGGCGTGTCCGAGCATAATCTGCTGCGCCGCTAAAATGATCGCCTGCAGTCCCGAGCCGCATGCCTGGTTAACCGTGAATGCCGGTACCGTCTCCGGCGCGCCCGCACGAAACGTGATTTGTCGCGCCACGTTCGGTCCGCCACCCGCTTGCCTTGCGCATCCCCAAATCGCCTGTTGAATTTGATCAGGCCGTAACGAAGCGCGTTCAAACGACGCCTTGGCTGCCGCCACTCCCAGATCGGCTGCGGTAAACGAAGCGAGCGCGCCGCCAAATCGGCCGATTGGAGTGCGCACGGATGCTGCAAGATAGACGTTTTTCATCAGTAGTTTGTTAGCAATGAATTGTTGGGTAGTGCCCTAATTTCGATTCTTCTCTGTGCTACCTCGGTGAACTCTGTGTCTCGGTGGTGATAACAATTAGGCAAATACTCACCACCGAGACACAGAGAACACGGAGGTAGCACAGAGGATTTCAAATTAGGTCACTACCAATTGTTGAATTAGATTGACTAAAAATGGTAGCACACGGTAGAAGTTACGCCGAACCAACCGCTCGAACCGCAATTCACCCGCCGCTGATCGAATGTCCGACAAACTTCAGTTTGTCGTCGTATGACGTCCAAAGGTAAATCGAACTTCAAACGACAAACTGAAGTTTGTCGGACACGGGTCGCGGACGCGCACGCCGAAATTGCCGCGCGCCTGACTGCGTCTGCGGAATGGTTCTGTACCGTTGATAACGGCGAGACCCGCGCGCTGCTCCGAAGCGAACTCGAAATCGCCCTGGCTCATGGCCGTTTGATCTTGACGGCCTGGACCGAGCAGGGAACCCGAAGCTGGAGAATTTTTTCGTGGGATTTCAGCGGCCGCAAGATCGTTCTTAGCGCCACACGCCGGTTCGGCGCGGAACGCCCGCTGATTGAACTCGTTCCGCGAGCGGCTGCGAGCGCCATAGCGTTGACTGTCAAAACCGCGCGCCAGCTCAGATCGAAACAGCTGGCAATGCTCGCCTGTTTAATCCAGGCCGGCACAAAATTGGAGCGCGCATCCTTGAGTCCGGGCGCTCGACGCGGTCATCCTGGCCGTTACGCCCGCATCATTTTGGCGCAAAGGCACCAGCGCGTTGCCCTCACCGGCTCGGTCGCCTCGAGTAAACCGGGCGACGCCGATGCCTTTCTGTCGTCTGCGTTGATGTGGTTCAAGCGCACGAGTGAACGGGCCCGCGCTCCGTACATTCAGCAACTGTGGCTGGCGGTAGAAGCGGATTTTCTCAAGCCTGTGGTGCAACGTATCGCCCTGTTGCGTCCGAGCTTACGCAACGCCATCGCGGTGTACCAGGTCAATCAGGAGTTCACTGAGATGACCCTGGTTGACGTTCCCACTCGCGAGGATTTCTGGAAGCGAAGACTGAGCCGCTTTCCGCCAGTTCCGATCACGGATGCGAGTGAAATCTCCGCGCAACTAATTAAATCCGCAGGCGACGCGGTGGACGTTGTCAGCGCGCGGCATGGCGAAACACTTCGATACTTCGGTCTACCCTTTGCGCGCGTGCGACGTGTTCTGGGAACGGAGCGTCTGTGGTTCGGGGTGGACGGAACACGACGGCGCCTGCTCGATCAAAACTCGGAGACTGAATGGGCGAATCTCTTGGCGACCCTGATCGAGCAACGCTCTGCGGCGGCCACGGACCACCGGCACGCGCTCTACCGGAACGCCGCCGAGGCGTGGCTTGAGTCGTTATTGCGACGAGACATCACGCGGCTCGATCCCGGCCTGATCATTGCGCCGTTGCATGCTCAATTCAGGACCGCGCGTGGCGGTGTGCTCGGGGTTCGTCCCGTCGATCTACTGGCGTTGCGACACGATGGGCGGCTGGTAGTGATTGAACTAAAAGTGGCGGAAGCTCGTGAACACGTTTTGCAGGGTGTGGATTACTGGCAACGCGTGGAAGCGCACCGGCGACGTGGACACATCACACGCGCCAAACTTTTCGGCGAGAGAAAAATCAGTAACGAGTCGCCGCTGGTTTATCTGGTCGCACCTACGTTGCGCGTCCATCCTTCGTTTAATGCACTGGCGCGCGCAATCGACGCCGATATCGAAATTTACCGCTTCGATATCAACGAAGACTGGCGCGCCGGCGTGCGCGTGATGCGCAGGTTACGGGTGAACTAGCTCATGGAAAACCTTGCTTTCGTGACCGAGGCCTGTGCTAGACTGCGCGCGATTTCGACACCGACGACGGCCAACCTCAATTACAATTAGGTAATTGCCTCGTCTGCCTTTAGCAACCATTCGGGAAAAAGAGCCGCAACCATTTAGCAGAAGGGTTTTAACCTCCGTTTCTTAGAAAGAGAGGACGCGATGGAATTGTCCAGAGAATTCGTCAAACGCTCGCTGCTTCTAACATTGCTCTTAACGCTGTGCATTAGTCTCCCCGCAGCGTTAATTCTTCACCGGGTTTCGAAAACCAAAACCATGAACGGGCCAGTCGCAGCGAATGCCGCTGAGGCCTACGGACGACTACCGCTAAGTTTTGAGATCAACCAGGGTCAAACAGACGACTCCGTAGATTTCATCGCGCGCGGGCCGGGTTACGCGCTCTTCCTAAAACCGACGGAAGCGGTGTTTGCATTTCCGACTTCGGATTGCGGCGCGCTGAATAAAAAAGCTGCGCCTGTGTCAACAGAGTTCGAGAATCGGCTTTTAGCAAACGATCAGCGAGCGGCGAACTGTAAGCAGCAGTCTAAAGTGCTGCGCATGAATCTCCTGGGAAGCGATGCGACGGCAGGATCCGAGGGGATCGACGAGCTGGCGGCGAAGGTAAATTACTTCAAGGGGAGCGATGAGTCGCAATGGCGGACGAATCTTTCGACGTTTGCGCGGGTGCGTTACCGAGAGGTCTATCCGGGAGTTGAGATCATTTATTACGGCAACCAACGCCAGTTGGAATACGACTTTCGCGTCGCGCCCGGAACCGATCCGGGAACTATCAGTCTTAAATTTGAAGGCGCGGACAAAATCAAAGTCGATGAAAGCGGAGACTTGCTGCTCACGTTGGGCGACAGCGTCATCAAACAGCCCAAGCCTGTCGTGTATCAGGAAATCGCGGGACAGCGGCACGCCGTCGAGGGCGGCTACGTAATCGGCAACAATGGGCGGGTCGGTTTCGCAATCGGCTACTACGACGTACAGCTTCCACTCGTCATCGATCCGACACTCGTCTATTCAACTTACCTGGGCGGCTCGGACCAGGACCAAGCCAATGGGATCCGCGTGGATTCCGCGGGCAACGCCTATATTGCCGGCTTCACCGCATCGACCAACTTCCCCACGGCCAATGCCCTCCAGGCTGCGAACGGCGGCTTCCAGGACGCTTTCATCACGAAAATCAACGCAGCTGGCACCGCGCTCGTTTATTCGACCTATCTTGGCGGCAGCGCGCAGGAGCAGGCTCGCGGCTTCACCATCGACTCCGCGGGCAACGCCTACGTAACGGGTGTCACCGGTTCGACGAACTTTCCCACGGCCAATGCCGTCCAGGCCACGAAGGGGGCCACTAACGAAGACGCCTTCCTGACGAAGCTCAACGCGGCCGGTAACGCGCTCGTCTATTCGACCTACCTCGGCGGCGGCGACAGCTCGGAGTTTGGACAGGCCGTCGCGGTTGACTCCGCCGGCAATGCCTACGTCACCGGTGTCACTTTCTCCACCAACTTCCCAACGGTCAACCCGATTCAGGCAGCGATGGG
>JBKPNP010000592.1:0-9925 GCA_046732775.1 Acidobacteriota bacterium | reverse complement strand
CGCAGCAGACCGAGCTGCGCCGTCAAACAAAAAGTGCACTGCAGGGGACAGCCGGACTGCGACGAAAAACAAATCGTGTCCCGACGTTCCTCGGGAATGAAGACTGTTTCGACCGGCAGGTTGTCGTGCGTTTTCATCAGGTAACGACGCGTGCCGTCTTCAGAAATATATTTGGCAGTGACCGTGAGTGTTGTGGCAGTCGCAGTTTCGTTTAGACGTTCGCGCAGCGCTTTGGGTAAGTCGCTGATCGCGTCAAAACTTTGCAGGCGTCGACGCTGCAGCGCGCCAAAGATTTGTCGACCGCGATATGCCGGCTGGCCGAGCTCTTCGGCAAACGCGACGAGTTCCGCCTGGGTCAAGCCTGTTAATTCCGTGCGATTCATTTCGCTCATTCTAACATTCGACTGCGCGTTCACCAGTTGGTGCGCAAATGAAAGAGCCCGACTAATCGGGCTCCTTGATGGCCACTGTGTTTTGACTCACTGAATAATACTGAACTTTGCGGTCTGATTCAGAAACTGCCCAGACACCCGGTCATGAACTCGAACCTGCACTTCATAATCTCCCAGTGCAAGAGTTTTGGTGTCGATTAGCCGTGCGAGTGTGAGACGCTGACTCGATTGACTAACCCCGCGCCAGTCCTCAGTTTGTTTGCCCACTTCCTTCCCTTCCTTCAACAGCGCGTATTCAACGTCGACCGATGGCCTTAGCGTCATTTGATCAATTCCGGCGTTGTACAGCTGCAGGTAAACGCCAACGGGCTGGCCGCGACGATATTCACCGGTCAGATTAGGAATGACTTTGGTTTGGCCAATTACGAACTGGCGGTCAGCCGTATCGGCCACGTTTTCCAATTTCGCCGCGAGGATCATGCTCGAACTCGCCAAACGTCCCTCCTCAAACTTCGGGACTTGAAAACCCAAATGCCTGACACCGGTTGCACCCGAAGCAACATCGCGAACGATGATGTCGACTCGGTAACGCCCCGGCTCGAGCACAAGCACTTTCGAATAGGCAGAACGGCGACCCTTGATTTCGGTAAGCTCTTGTGTCGTCGCGGTCGTGGTAACGGAGTCTTCAAAACCTCCCACACGTCGCTCTGTCAGGTTGCTGATGCGCGCGAGGATGTTCAACTTTGCCGCCTGCAAACCGCCGTTCTCTTTGAATACCAAATCACGGTTTTCAGCCTGAACCGTGAAGGATGTGATGACACGGTTATCACCCAGCGCGAAGTAGTCTGGGCGAATCTCGAAATCGATCGCGTTGTCATCAACAGTCGGCGTTCGAGTGTCTGGCCGACTAAATTTTTCGTCGATCTCAGGAGCACTTTCCAGGTGAAAACGTAAATCAGCTCGCGCAAACGGAGAATCCTGTTCCCTCGCGTAAGTCGTATTCGCGGCAGGCAAGCCAGCCGTCAGCTGGCCAAACACTTCCTTCTCTTTCGCATCTTTAGCAAGGCGAAACTCGCCGCTGCCGGTTGGATCTACAAACTCAATTTCGACGCCGCTGCCGACGCCTGGAATAAAGCGATAAAACCAGCGCTCAAACGGATAGATTGTCGCTGAACCGCCGCCCTCGTAAGACATCCGCTGGTACACACCGCCGGCGGGATGAGCTTCAACCTCGTCAGGCTTGCCGAATTTTATGTAGATCTTGCCGCGGTCAGTGAGGCGCCCGGGCTTGCCGGAGCCGAAATGCTCATTCGCGTACGCGATGCGTTCGTAATGTTGTTCGCGAAATTCGTTCTCCTCAGTGTCGGGCGTCGGATCTCGACGGGCCCAAAAGAGATGAATAAACTGCTCGCGCTCACTGTTCGTTTGGAGTTTATCGAAGGCATCGCGCTCAGCGTCGGTAACGATGTCGGGCACGTCTTCCTTGATCCAGCGTTTGTAGGCGTCGTCGCGTTCTGTCTTTGTGCTGCGGGATTCTTCATCGGGAGCTCGTTTGGCTCTTCTTTGTGCAGACACAATTTGATTAGCGGCTACTGCGACTAACAAAAAGAGCAGCGCGACTATATGGGAGCGTGGTTTCGTGAACACAGCTTCTCCTTCGTGGTGAAACGGGTTCGCCAGCGGGAGACGGAAATGGCGAAGGTGGAGAACTAATAGAAACGCGGCCCTGATGTCAGGGCCGCGCGGTGAACCAACTACGATTTACGATCTATCTTCACGGTTCTTATTGCACCACCGTGAATTTTGCGGACGGCGCCAACGCCTGACCGGAAACGCGGTCGCGTATGCGTATGGCCAACTCGTAATCACCCAGCGGCAACTGTCGCGTATCGATTAGTCGCGCCAGCGTTAAACGCTGACCCGAATCGCTCATTCCACGCCAGTCTTCTTTCAGCTTGCCAATCTCTTTTCCTTCTTTCATCAGCGCATACTCGACATCCACTGACGGTCGCAGGGTCGTCTGATCGATACCTGCGTTATAGACCTGCAAATAAACTCCGACCGGCTGTCCCTTTTGATAGGTACCGGAAACGTTCGGAATCACTTTCGTCGGTCCGATTACAAACTGGCCGACTGCGAGTTGATCGTTCAAGCCCTCGAGCTTTGACGCCAGTACCAGGGTTGAAGTCGAAAGCTTTTGCGGATCGTAGCGTGGCACGGTGAAGCCGACATGCTTGACGCCCGTTGCGCCCGAGGTGACGTCGCGAACGATTACATCGACTTTGTAGGTTCCAGGTGCCAGCGGCACTGCTTTTTGATAAGCCGATTTGCGGTTCTTCGCTTCAGTTAGTTCTTCGGTTGTGGCAGTCGTGATAACCGGATCCTCAAAAATGCCCGCGCGGCGTCCGGCAACGGAAGTGATTCTTCCGAAGATGTTCATGCGCGCCTGCTGCAGGCCGCCACTGTCCGTGAAGGTCAACTCTTTATTGTCTGTCTGGATCGTGAGCGCTGTGATCACGCGTTCATCGGACTGCCGAAAGAAGTCTACGCGGAAGTCGAAGTTCAGCGGATTCTCTTCAATGACACCGGTGTTAACGGCTGATGCCAGATCGTTGAATTTAACTTGAGGTGGACGGCTGAGATCGGCCAGCAACTGCAAACGTGAAAATGGACTGTCCTGCTCACGCTGGTAATTCGCCACGCCGGTGCCGCCCTGACCGGTAATACGGTCGGCTTTACTCGAAAGCCCCAACTGCTCTGACAGCGTCAGACCCGCACCGGGGATCATCAACATCGCGTCTTTTTCATTCGGGTTACGCGCAATGCGATATTCACCGCTGCCGGTAGGATCAACAAACTCGATCTCCACACCTGAACCCACGCCGGCGAGGTAACGATAAAACCAGACTTCAAAGGGGTAGGTCGTGGTGTTGCCGCCGCCTTCATACGACGGACGTTCATAGCTGCCGCCCATCGGGTGCGTTTCGCGCTCGTCTGGCTTGCCATACATGATCCAGATGCGGCCGCGATCCGTTTTCCAGCCCGGGATGCCCGATGAAAAATGCTCGTTCGCGTAGGCGATGCGTTCGTAATACTCTTCCTTGAATTCGTTCTCGTCGGTGTCCGGATCCGGATCACGACGTCGCCAGAACTCTTCGATAAACCGCTCGCGCTCGTCGTCAGTGGCCAGCTTCTTGAAAGCCTTCCGCTCCTCGTCAGTGATGACGTAGGTCACATCTTTTTCGAGCCAGTCTTTGTAGGCCTTTTTCAGTTCGGGCTTAACATTGCGCGGCTTGTCCATCGGGTCCTGACTTTTCGTTTTGTCCTGTCCAAATGTGGGGCAGATGGACGAGACCGCGAAAATAGAAAACAATGTCAGGCGGACGAGGCGATGTGCGGGGCGGCGGTACGACATAACTAAACTCCTGATAACACGTGTTCGTTCTATGAAGACTGACTCGGGATACGACAAAAAACCTGGACGATTTGCGGACTAACGGATTCTAGGTCTCGGGTCTGAACACAGTCAAGATGCGCCAAATGAAGGGGAAAGTTGCCTTTTTGCCCGCTAATTAAGCCTTCAAACGGCGGTCCGCGGACGGTTGAAAATCCAGGCAACGAAGATTGACACCAAATAGAGCACAATCATCGGCGCCGCAAACAAAAGCATGTTGGGAATGTCGTTCGTGGGCGAAAGTACGGCAGCCGCAATCAGAATCACGATCAACGCCGTCTTCCAAATCCTTATCAGAAATCTTGCACTAACTAACCCAATCCGGGCTAGGACGTAAGTGACCGCCGGCATCTGGAAAACGACGCCCATACCCAACATGACAATGATAATGAAGTCGAAGTAATCATCCGCTTTCAAAAGCAACCGGAAATCCTGCCCGAGGCCGAGCAGATATTTCGCTGCGGGCGGGAAAATTATCTTGTAAGCGAATGCGGCCCCGAGCACGAAGGAGATCGACGACAGGGCGATAAACGGGGTGACGTAAGCTCTTTCGTGTGGGTAAAGACCCGGGGATACGAACGCCCAAATCTGCCAAAGCAAAAATGGAATCGATAAACACAGAGCCGCGTACAAGGAAACTTTTACGTAAAGTGAAAAGGGTTCGATCGCGCTGGTGACGATCAGTTTGTCGTTAACGCCGGCGATAGCCGCCGGCAAGGCTGCAAAGTCAACCGGCAGTCGCACGCCTTTCGGAATTACCGTGGCGCCCGCGAATAGCGGTTCATCAGTGAAAAGTCCTAAAACTCCTTGCCCGTCTTTCGCGGCGCGTGCACTCACCGAAACGCCGGCCGGGATCACACTCGCGCCGACGCGTGTCTCTTGCGGAAAGATGTAGCGACCGGTGTCGTTTTCCTTTATTGACGTTAACGGCAAAATTGCTTCGTTGCCGGTCAGTCCCGTCATAGTTACCTGCTGGCTTTGCGCTTCGGCTAGCGCGCGTTCCACCGGCTTCGCCAGAAACGCATAGATTTGCCCGGAGACAAACCAGCAAAGTGTCGCCGCTAAAAATACAAACCCGAGTGAGCGCATGAGGCGGCTGCGCAGCTCGTCGAGATGTTCGAGAAACGACATCTGACCACCGAGTTCTTCTTCGCGCGCTTTGCCGCTACCTAGTGCTCTTTGAAACGTGGACATTGTTTATTTACGACTGACTAACTCACAACCAATCATTCTTGGGCGAGTGTACCGGTTGATCTGACGAGGAATTAAGGTCGTGATTTTCGGAAGGTAAGTCGGCGTTCTCGAGTGCGGTTACCGGCTCTGACCCTGACGAGTTTCGGGCAATTACCTGTTCCGGTGCGATGGCCGAAATACTCGGCGACGGGAATGCCTCGCTCGCAACATTGTGATCCTGAGCGGCAACCGGGGCAGCCGGACTTGTGTTGAGATTTAACTCTTCGAGACTGACTTCTCGATCCCAGGTGCGCTTGAAGTCTTCCGACGCGCGCCGAAATTCAGCGAGATTCTTTCCCAGAGAGCGGCTGATCTGTGGCAGCTTCCGCGGCCCAAAAAACACCAGCGCCATTATCAGGATGAATACGAGTTCAGTACTGCCGAGGGACTCGAGGATCAGTAAAAACAATTTTCTAAAACACCTTTCAATTACTTCGCCAGGCAAGCGCTAATAGAGTTGTTGATTGTAACCCGTCACCTGACAAAGCAGAAGGTAACAGCAGTGGACTGATAGTTTTCTTTAAGCGCTCGCGCCAAACCCGAAGACGCGTGGTGCTTGACACGGCAGTTGCGCGTCGCGAAACTTTGACTCCCCCTACAACCGACGCGCCCCCACTGGTTTAAGGTCCCTATGACTTTGCTCGACAACGACGACGACACCCCTCCGGCGGCAGAAGTAGGCGCTAGTTTGCTGCAGCACTTTGCGGAGGTAGCGGAACAGGTTTCTGCAACCAGCAGCAAACTTAAGAAGGCCGCACTTGTCGGCGACTACCTGACGCCGCTCGCCGATACAGACCTTGCGCGTGCCGCCCGATATTTTGCCGGTCACCAGTTCCCTCAAAACGACGCGCGCACGACCAATGTGGGCGGTAGCATTATCACTTCCGCCCTTAGCGAGGCGACCGGCATCAGCGGGCAGGAGCTCGCACCCATCTACGTCCGACTGGGCGACGCCGGAGAAACTGCATGCGAGGCGGTCCAGCAAGCCAACCGGTTCCACGGACCGACCATAAGCCTGGCAGAAACTGAATCCATCGTCACACGCCTCAGCGAAACGCGAGGAATCAAAAACAAGACCGGCATCCTGGCAGCAGTTTTAAGTCACGCCACCCCGCTTGAGGCTAAATATCTGATCAAATTATTAGCCAGCGATCTGAGGATTGGCCTGCGGGAAGGCCTCGTCGAAGATGCCATCGCGCGCGCGTTTGATCAGCCGCTCGCCAGTGTCGCTCAGGTGAACATGCTGCTCGGCGATCTTGGAGAGACTGCCGTCCGCGCACGTGCCAACGATCTGCAGAACGTCAGCATGCGGCTTTTTCATCCGCTGAAGTTTATGCTCGCGACACCCGCTGCCGATTTAGCGGACATCGCGCGAACTATGCCGGCAGAGTTTTTTGTTGAAGATAAATTTGACGGAATTCGGGCACAGGCGCATGTGCAGGACGGACGCGTAGCCATCTACTCGAGAACTATGGATGAAATCACGCATCGCTTTCCGGAGTTACTCGAGCCCCTCAGCAACCTGAATTCGGAAGCAATAATTGACGGTGAAGTGGTTCCGGCACTCGGCGATCGGATTTTACCGTTCAGTGAACTGCAAAAAAGGCTCGGCCGAAAATCAATTGGCGCGGAACTCTTGCGCGATGTGCCGGTCATCCTCGTGGCCTACGATCTGCTATACGCCGCCGGCCGTGTTTTAACTGACGAAACACTTGAAGACCGCCGCAAATTGCTCGAGGCAATGATCCCCGCCAACGGCATCGTGCGGGTATCTCAGGCGAAGCGGTTCGACGCCGTTGCCGACCTGGACCAGGAGTTTGACGACGCCCGTGCGCGTGGCAACGAGGGCCTGATGATCAAGAGTCCCGCGTCCTTTTATAAGCCCGGGCGGCGCGGGCGCGATTGGTTGAAACTGAAAAGGGCCATCGCCACTCTCGACGTTGTGGTTACAGCTGTCGAAGTTGGTCACGGCAAGCGCCGCAGTCTGCTTTCTGATTACACCTTTGCCGTTCGCCGGTCGCCCGAGGACGACGAGTTGTTGAACATAGGCAAGGCCTATTCAGGTTTAACTGACGCCGAACTTACAGAAATGACGGAGTGGTTTACGGCGCACACGATCAAGGAATTCGCACACGGCCGCGTACGGCTGGTCGAGCCGCAAATTGTAATCGAGGTCACTTTCGACCGCGTTCAGGAATCAAAACGGCACAAAAGCGGCTACGCTTTGCGGTTCCCGCGCATCCTCCGTTTGCGCCCCGATAAAAAGGCTAACGAAATCGACACGCTTGAAACTGTTGAGAGATTGGTCGCCACAAACACAAATTAACAGGTTACTTGCACTGTAAATCCCGCAAATCGTTCGAAGTCCCGCCGCCGCTTTCAAGCCGTTTCTAGCCAAAGATTAGACAATTCGGTCTTGCCTTCACATGTAATATGAAGGTAGCATGCGCTGTTCATGCCCATGCCGGTCATCTCGGATATAAGATAACCGGCAGTCGCACAAGAAGTTAGATGAACGGCGGGATCCTGTTAAGGGGTGGTCAAAATCTGAAAGGCTTGGCGATTTCTCGTCTTAGTATAACGAAATCAAAGCCCGCAACACGTCTCCAAGTGTAAGTAAATTCAGATCGCTCTCCTCCACGCCGTCAGCCGTTGTCACGTCTAACGATCGGATCGGAGTAGCTGGCGCGGCGCTACCTGGGCTATGACCGTCGCCTGGGTCGGTCGTTTCAGCATAAGTTGAAATGCTCAACGAAAGTGCGAGCACCAAAATCGCGCACATTGCTTTAAGGGTTTTCATCTTCTCTCCAGTTTTATTGGGGTATACAAACACTTGCACGAAGAAGGGAGCCAATTGCCAGTGCAGCGCATGATAGCCGCGTCGTAATTCTCTTGCAAGGTTTCTTGCACTGGCAAAAAGGGAAGGCCTCACATGAAAATAGGACAAATGCCATCATTACCTACTGATACCCTGATTTCTTCGAAAAAGGAGCGGGCCCGCGTCTTGTGCGCTGAAGCCCGTCAGCTTGAGGAATCTGGAAAATACGAGGACGCACGTTCGCTATTGCGCGAGTTTTGGCAACGGATCGGCGACCGCCCGAAGCTTGACGGGCTCGACGGCGCTGTCAGGGCCGAACTGCTTTTGCGCGTGGGTACCTTGTCTGGCTGGTTGGGCAGCGCGGGTCAGATTCCCGGAGCGCAGGAAATAGCAAAAGACCTGATCTCCGAAGGCGGGGAGCTGTTTGGGAAATTGAACCTGCCGGAAAAGGTGGCCGAGTCTCGCGTCGACCTGGGTATTTGTTACTGGCGCGAGGGCGCACTCGATGAAGCCCGAATTACTTTCGATGCCGCGATAGATGCGCTTGGCGATCTGGAAAGCACTCAGCGCCTTCGCGCGCTCATGAATAAGGCCCTGATCGAGGAGGTGTCTTCACGTTCGAAAGAGGCGTTGAAGATTCTTTCAGAGTCAGAGCCGCTGTTCGAGGGCACTGCTAATCACGCGCTGAAAGGCAAGTTTCACAACGAATTTGGAACCGCTCTGAAGAATGCGGGTTTAGCAGAGCGTCGTGAGGACTACATCGACCGCGCGCTGATGCAATACACGGCTGCCAGCGTCGAGCTTGAACAAGCTGGAAACGAACGAGTGCTGGCGCTGGTTGAGAACAACCTGGGCTTTTTGTTTGCGCACCTCGGAAGGTTTGAAGAATCGCATCGCCACCTGGATCGCGCGTTATCGATGGCCGTGCGTTTGAAAGACAAGGGATTTCGCGCCCAGTTTGAAGACACGCAAGCGCGAGCGTTTCTGGGGGATGGGCGGCTCGAAGAGGCAGAAGCAGCCGCAAGCTCAGCCGTGAAGAGTTTTAGAGAAGGTGACGAGCAGTCAAACCTCGCTGCTGCTCTCACTACTTACGGAACGGTCATGGCGCGCCAGGGGCAACAAGCCGAAGCGCTCAACATGTTGAATGAAGCGTTGTCGATAGCGGCCGCGGGCGGAGACAACGAGTCAGCCGGACTGGCATCGTTGACGATCATTGAAGAACTGTCATCATTTTTGCCGCCGGCGGAATTGCAAAATCATTATTTGAAAGCTGAAAGCGCTTTGGCCCACTCGCAACAGGCCGCGATTCAGTTTCGTCTCGGAGAGTCGGCGCGAAAGCTGCTCGCTGAAAACGTCACTTCCCAGACGGCGCCTGCAGCGTCAGAGGGTGAAGCAGCAAACACCACTCTTGAAGAGCAGGTGCTTCGCTATGAGGCTGAACTGATCCGGCGTGCCCTCGAGGCATCCGACGGCAGCGTCACCCGAGCTGCACGTTTGCTCGGAGTCACGCATCAAGGCCTCGCCTTCATTCTCAATGGCCGGCAAAAGAGCTTACTAACGGCGCGAAAACCCGCCAAGAAACGCAGACGAAGCATCATTCGGTATCACTGAAAGCGCATCGTCTTACGCCTTCAACACGGTTCTTCCGGTCAGCACGAGCGGGGCAACGTCGACCGCTCGTTTTGCTGTCTAACCGTCGCTTCAAGAGCCATCGATCAATTCCCTGAGTATCCATGAAAACTATAAAGCCCCTTGCGTTTTTACTGATCTTGTTTCTGTGTTCAGCTGATGCCTGGTCGCAGCCCGGACGCCGACGTGCGCCGAAGCGTCCCGTCGCAAGTTCCCCGGCCAACCCAACGCAAACGGAAACGCAAGCTGCTCCAGCCGCGGCTCCAATATCTACTGGTCCTATCTCGCTGGCCACGCTGAACGGTCAAACCATTACTACGGCGGACGTCGATCCGCGTGTTGGCCCGGAACTGGAAGCTTTGGAGTTGCGTATTGCCGAAGCACGGCGTCAGGTGCTCG
>JBKPNP010000591.1:0-2619 GCA_046732775.1 Acidobacteriota bacterium | reverse complement strand
GTCATTGTTGGTAACGCAAACTGTTAGTTTGCGTGAATCGAAAGGTCACCTCAAACTTGACGGACAGTTAGTATTGACCCGGTCGCTACCGCTCCCGGTTCTCAATTTGTGTTTTGTTAGCTCAACTCCCACTCAGGGTGGGCCGACTAATTCGGAACCGGGAGCGGACGCGACCGGGTCGCGTCGCCCAAACTCAACCGTCACTCTTAGCTGCCGCGATAAGTTGAATAGCCGTACGGGCTGATCAGCAGTGGTACGTGGAAATGTTGCGCCGCATCGTCGATCTTAAATACGACGGTGACTTGCGGATAGAAGAAGTCGACATTCAGTTCCGAGAAATAATGTTCGGTATCGAAGACCAGTCGGTAAGTTCCGCCCGCCAGTTGTTCTGAGACTAGAAAAAACGGCTTTACGCGTCCGTCGTCGTCGGTCCATGCATGACTCAACTCCGTCCAACTCTCGTCCGTGTTTTGAAAGTCCAAATGGACGGCAACCCCGCCGGCGGGTGCGCCGCGCGAGAGATCGAGTATGTGAGTTGAGATAGTGCTCATCGGGTTGACGGGGTCGACAGGTCGCGGGCAGTTTACCATCAAACATCTGTGCGTAAACCAGAAATAAGGAATGAGGCGCGGAGCGAAATTTCGGCCGAAAGCGGCTCTGGCGCATCTCCGATGCGCCTAACCCACGAGCAGTTTTTCCAACCTGAGTCGGGTGATCTGCGCCTGCTCAGCCGCCGCGATTTGCAGTTCCTCCTTAGCGTCATTTTTCAAACGCTCGCGCAGGAGTGAGAGCATTTCCTCGGAGCTCTTGCCCGATGCGCAGACGATAAAGATGTAGCCAAACTTTTCTTCGTACGTCTGATTCAAACGAGCCAAATCGTCAAGGGTCTGCTGCGCCGAATCGCGCACGCCTGATTGCTCGTCTTCCGACCATTTTTGCGCTTCAGCGGCAGTTGGCGCAGCGGCTTTCTTGCCGCCGATTTTCGGATGACTACGAAAGGCTTCGAGCCAGTCTGGTGGATCGAGTGACCACCAGACGCGCTCGGCGGCGACTTCCAAAGCAGCGATCGAATCGAAGGGTCGGGCGGCGGATATTTGTTTAGCCCATGAGCGGGAGCCGCAACACTTTAGGAATTGTTCTTCAGCGTCAGCCGGTGAAAGGGAGTTTAAAGAAGCGAGGCCGTTCGTCATGCGTTGTACAAAGAAGTTCGCGCTTCGCGCTCATTGCGGGCGGGACGCCCGCGGTCCGGATAACCCAATTATACTGGCGAGCCGTACACGCGCAGGCGACTTACGCCCCCATCGGGATAGATGTTGAAGCGAAGGTGCGACACCGTACCAGGATCAGAAATCTCTTTCTCGAAAAAGTGACGCGTGTGCGCCTGAAGTTTCGTGCGCGGCAAAACGTTCTGCCACTCGACGTTTTCATCCGCCAGTTTTTCGTCAGCCACGTTTTGTGCGTTCGTCGCCTCAAGCATGCAGCTCTCGGGAAAATTTCCCTTAAACCATGCCGTGTCAACTTCCAGCCGGTGAATGCGTCCGGGCTTGCCGAGCCGGATGATCGTCCAATCGTGTCCCGGTCCGCGGCGACGTTTAGTCTCCCAGCCATCGCTCATGTTCGCGGCGCGTCCAGGCATTATCAAATTATGTTTGTGACCGAAAAACATGTCGCTGCACGCGAGCACGATGCCGCCATTTTCGACTGCTGCAAGATCTACATCGCCGCCGATGCGCGCCAGCCGTTCCCAGTCCGGCGCGACTTCGCCATAGACTCTTAAACGCGCGACACCGCCATCCGGGAAAATTTTCAAACGCAGGTGCGTAACGCGCTGGTCGCTGTCGATGGCAAACAGGTTTTGGGAATCGCCGGATAGTTGTGACTGCGGCAGCAATTCACGCCACTGAGTGGTTTCTCCGGCTAACTCTTCGACGGTAGGTAAGCCGTCGACAGTACAGCCCTCGAGCGAACACTGCTCCGGATAATTGCCACGAAAGAAACTGGTATCGACGACGATGCCACGAATCTTTCCCGGTGCACCGAGACGGATGATGCACCAGTCGTAACCCGGCGTGCGCCGGCGGCGCGTTTCCCAGCCGTCCATCCATTTTCCGAGGTCGGTATATTTCCCCTCGATAAAAATCGGCGCGGCTGGCTTGAGCAGATTTTCTTTAGGCGCAAAGAAATCGTCGTTCGCAGCCAGCACCGCGCCACCAAGTTTCTCCGACACCAGATCGACTAGTTCAGTAAACTCCATTTTTTGGTTTTAACCTTCGGGGTAAAAGACAAAGATGGTGCAACCGGTTTTCGATTGCGGCACGTGTGACGAGCCCGCCGGATTGTGAATGAAACTCCCGGCCGGATAATCGCGCACCCCGTCATTGAATACGCCGGAAACCACGTATACCTCTTCCGGCCCGGGCTCGTGAACATCGATTCCTTCCCAGCAGCCACCGGGATCGATCTCCACGACTTGCGCCGTTGCCCCGTTAGCTGCTCGCCACAGGGTTCGCACCCGGATGGCGCCGCCAAACTTTTCTTTTAGCGGCGCGTCTTCAGTAGTTGCCCATTCGATTTCACTCATGATGATCCCGCGATCGCAAACTAACAGGCGTGCGTTAC
>JBKPNP010000590.1:0-2869 GCA_046732775.1 Acidobacteriota bacterium | reverse complement strand
GGATTGAGCCAGCTTCTCGCGATGACGAGGAATCATGCCCTGCGGCCAAACGGTGACGCCGAAAATTTTTGCGGGTTTGTAAGGATGAAACAGCATCCAGATCGCGAGCCACGCCGCGCCGAAGCCGTGAATAGTCGCAATTATAATAATCGCGACGCTGATCAGGAGTTTGAATGTAAATGGATCCAAGGTGAGTAAATCGTAAATAGTAAAGCGTGAATAGTAAAACGGGGGCGATTAAGGGGGTTCAAGGGGCTTGGTTGTGCCGCTTACTTGGGACCGCGGGCGTCCCGCCCGCAATGAGCGCGAAGCACGAAAACTGTTACGGTGTTTCAACCGGGTAACCGGCGCCAACCCACGCGCCAGTTCCGCCAACCACGTTTCGCAAATCGGTAAATCCGTGTTGCTGAAGAATACTGGCAGCGGCACTCGAACGATACCCGCCCGCGCAAATCACGGCGACGGGACCGGATCGGTCAAATTGAAACTGAGCCAGGTTTTTCTGCAAGTCTGACAGCGGTAAGGTCTTCGCTCCCGTCACATGTCCGCTTTCGTATTCAGACGGCCGTCGAACATCCACGATCTGCAGAGAACTTTCTGACGTCATTAGTTCATTCAACTCGTCCACTGTGATCTGCGGCACACTCGCGAGCTCTAAGCCTGCTGCGTCCCAGGCGGCAACGCCGCCGGCGAGATACCCAACCACGTGGTCGTGGCCGACGCGCGCCAGGCGCATCACTGCTTCCCGAGCCTTCTCTTCCGAATCGGCGACAATCACGATCGGCGTACCCAGCGGAATCAAGGTGCCCGCCCATATGGCAAACTGTCCGCCCAGGCCAACATTGATTGAACCCGGCAAATGTCCCGCGCCAAACTCTGCAGCCGAGCGAACATCCAGGACGATACTTGTTTTGGTTAGTTCTCTGACTCTGTCCGGGCTTAACGCGGCCGGCTTGGGCAACTCGCTTAACGCTCCGGCGCCGGTGCGATTGATCTCAGCGTCGCGTGGGAAATAGGCAGGTGCTTCCGGCAAATCAATCGTCATCATGCGCACAAACGCCTCTTTCGCCATCGGCTGCAAAGCGTAGTTTGACTGCCGCTGCGCACCGATCGTCGAAAAAGTTTCCTTCGACATGTTCTTGCCGCACATCGAACCTGCGCCATGCGCCGGGTAAACTTCCGTTTCGTTGGGCAGTTTCAGGAGCTTGCCGTGCAGCGTGTCGTACATCATCCCGGCCATCATCGCTGGGGTGAAACCCTTGCCGCCGGCGAGGTCAGGCCGGCCAACATCACCAACAAACAATGTGTCGCCCGTAAGAATCTTGTGCGGTTGCTGTCCCTCTGCTGCATCTTCCGTGTCGATAACCAGCACCGAAATGCTTTCCGGAGTGTGCCCCGGGGTTTCCATGATCCGCAGCAGAACTTTACCGACTTTAATCTCGTCGCCATCGCTGACTGCGCGATGAGGAAATAACGCGCCCGCTTCTTTTCCAAACACAATTTCGGCGCCGGTGCGTGCAGCGAGTTCTCGATGGCCACTAACAAAATCCGCGTGCAGGTGCGTCTCGATCACATACTTAATTTGTAACCCCTGCGCGGCCGCTTCATCGATGTACTGATCGACGTCCCGCTGCGGATCAACCACCGCAGCCTCGCCTTCCGAACCGATCAGGTAAGACGCATGCGCCAGACAGCCAAGATAAAATTGTTTGAAGTACATAAACGTAATCGATTTCCGAAATTGCCGCCGCGGCAAACTTCACGAACAGTCTTCAGTAGATGTTGAAATTGTATTCGAGTACCAGCCGTTGCGAAACAGGCTTTCCGTCCTTCAACGCCGGCACGAAAGCAATCGCTTTGGTGGCTTCGATCGACTGCTCATCCAGCCCGCCACCTATTCCTCTGCGGACGTGAATGTCCGTCACTTCCCCCGTGGCGCGGAACACCGCGTCAACCACCACGGTGCCGCGCAGCTTCCGTGCTCGCGCTTCGTCGGTATAGGTCGCCGGCAGCTTAAACAGGACGATCGCCTTCGCGTCCAGCTCTCGTGCCGGAAAGATTTCATCGTCAGCTGTCGCCGACGCTCCCAGCGGCAACACGCCGCCAGCATGATGCTCGAGAATGAAGGAGTTGAGAAAGTGGTCTATCGACTCATCGTACGCACCGCGTCTTGCAGCCTCGACGACGTAAGCATGTTTCTTAGTCGCGAAGTATCTGCCCTTGAAAGACAGGTTCTCAATATCGTGCGAAAACTCTTTCCCTTTGATCCCGTTTAGTTCGACATCGGCAACGCCGGTGATGCCACGGCGTCCGGACATGAGGATCCTTAGCAAGTCTTTCGGTCGATCGCCTTCGTATGATTCGACGAGAAACAGTGTGTTGTTAGTGACCACCGAATAGAAGTGAAACTTGTAGTTGTTCTGGCGGTCACCAAAAAACCGTTTACCCGTTGTCATGCGAGGCTCAGCCGGAAAGTTCACGGTGAATTCCTCGTTTTCCGGCGAAGACTCACGCCACGCCAAAGCGGCTTGAGGGGGCTGCGCCACAGCGCTCAACGCGCCGCCAATGAGCAGACCGGCAACCAGTAACCCGCGATTGATGGCCCTTGAAACAATCATTGCCCTGACTCCTTTTTGGTGCCTGGAATTATAACGAAGCTGGCCCGCTGCGCATAAGAAGCCAGTGCAAACTTACGCCGACCTTTGCCGCAGCGAATGTGCGCGCCTTGGACCACCACCGCCTCAGGACTTAAGCAAACCATGGTACTTCCCGACGGCACTCTCCTTGCTCCCCGGCCCGGCCACAGGAGGATTTCAATGAGAAAACTTTTTACGTATTACTGTGTCGTCATGTCTCTGCTGCTCTGTTG
>JBKPNP010000589.1:0-5070 GCA_046732775.1 Acidobacteriota bacterium | reverse complement strand
GGTTATGCCAACGAAGAAAGATCGGTTTTGCGCGACGTAAATCTGGTGATACCGGCGGGCTCGATGGTGGCGCTGGTGGGCGAGTCGGGTGGCGGCAAGTCTACGCTGACTAAGCTGCTGCCTCGTTTTCATGATCCGGTGTCGGGCGGGGTTTTCTGGGATGGAACTGATCTGCGAGATGCGAAGATCGCCAGCCTTCGAGGCCACATTGCCCTGGTCACGCAGGAAACGGTGCTGTTCAACGACACTGTTCGTCACAACATCTCGTACGGCAAACCCGAAGCGACGCAGGCGGAAATTGAGGAAGCGGCCCGCATCGCGTTTGCACACGATTTTATAATGGAGCTGCCGCACGGGTATGAAACGATTGTCGGCGAGCGCGGCATATTTTTATCGGGCGGCCAGCGCCAGCGTCTCGCTATTGCCCGGTCGTTGTTAGTCGACGCTCCAGTTTTAATTCTTGACGAAGCGACCTCGGCACTCGACGCTGAATCCGAACGCTTCGTTCAGCAAGCTATCGCCAACCTCGTGCGTAACCGTACGACCGTTGTGATCGCGCATCGTCTATCAACTATTCGGCGCGCCGACACGATCGTTGTGATGGAAAGTGGCAGAGTGATCGAAATGGGAACTCACGCCGAATTGCTCGCGAAGGGCGGACAGTATCGACGCCTTTATGAGTTGCAGTTTGCGGATGAAGAAGAACAGGTAATCGCCACTTAGAAATTTTTAGTTTTTAATTTTGAGGTTTGAATTGCATCTGGTCTTGGGTCTTAGGGCTTTGGTCTTTGGACTTAAAACAATGGCACAACGACCAAAGCCCGAAGACCAAAGCCCAAAGACCTAAGACCAAAGCACCAAGTACAAAGCTCAACGCTCGTTCTTATTAATTATGAAATCAATGACCGGATATGGACGCGGGTCGGCGGAGGGCGAACACTTCGCTGTCTCGGTCGATTTGAAGACCGTCAACAATCGCTTTCTTGATGTTCACCTGCGTCTCGGCGGCGAGCTCGCCGCGCTCGAGCCGGTGATAAAGCGCCAGATCAGCACACGTCTTTCCCGCGGGCGCGTCGACGTAACCGTGAACTTCGAAAAGACTGCGCAGACGGCATACGAACTAAATCGGCCGTTAATTGCCGGGTACGTAACCGCGCTCCGCGATATGCAGCAGGAGTTCAACGTCGGCGGCGAACTGGACATCAACGTGCTCGCGCGTTTACCGGGAGCGCTGCAACCCGCTCGCGACGGGCTAAACGATGAAGTCGTTGCCGGGATCGAAAAGGCCCTCGCGGAAGCGCTCGAGCAACTCGAACGAATGCGCGCGCAGGAAGGTGAGACTTTACGTAAAGAGATGGCGGACCGGATCGAACGCATCGAGTCGTTGGTTCCGACAATCGAAAACGCGGCTTCAGGTTTAGTGGACGTCTATCGCGCCCGTTTGCAAAAACGGATTGCCGAGTTGTTGAACCGTAACGGGCAGTTGGTAGAACTCGATCCGGCGCGTCTGGCTCAGGAAGTTGCGTATCTTTCCGATCGCAGCGACGTCAGTGAAGAGATGGTGCGGCTGCGCAGTCACCTCGCGCAATTTCGCGACGCATTGAATTCTTCGGGCGAGACAGGCAAGATGCTTGATTTCTTGTTACAGGAACTTAACCGCGAAGCTAACACTACCTTGTCCAAATCAACTGATCTCGTTATTAAAGAAGCGGCATTGGCGATTAAAGCTGAAGTCGAAAAGATTCGCGAACAGGTCCAGAATGTCGAGTGAGCCAGCTGAGAGTTTGCAAAACAGACTTGCGACCGAAACCAATGCCGGTCGGGGAATTCTTTTTGTCGTCAGTTCACCTTCGGGCGGTGGTAAAGGGACGCTTATTCAACACGTGTTGAAGAAGGTGCCCAACCTTAGCTACTCTGTTTCGTTTACAACACGCACGCCGCGCAACGGCGAAGTGAATGGACGCGAGTATTTTTTCGTTAGCCGGGAAGACTTCGAAGCGATGGTCGCTGCCGGTGAGTTCCTTGAATGGGCGCATGTTCACGGCAAGCTTTACGGCACAGCCGGCAAACAAGTGGCACAGGAAATCGCCGAAGGCCGGGACATCATTTTGGAAGTAGATGTTCAGGGCGCCGCCAGCGTACGCACGCTGATGGCTGATTCCGTAAGCATTTTTATTCTGCCGCCGTCATTTGAAGTTCTTAAGGAACGGCTGCGCGCGCGCGGCACTGATTCTGCGGAAGAACTCGACCTGCGACTTCGTCGGGCTCCATTTGAACTGAAGGACTACTCGGCATTTGAGTACGTCATTCTCAACGACGACGTGGATCGCGCCGCCAATCAAATGGCCGCGATTATCCACGCCGAGCGGGCACGATTAAGGCGCCAGGAAAAGCAGGTCAGACAGGTGGTCGAGGCCTTCACGACCGAGGACAGTCACGACTAATCGCAGACGCAACTATTGTCTAATAATTCTTATCAACCGTTAGGAGCACAATTTACATGTCAGCAGTAGAACAGACCGACGAAATTACTCAAGATACACCCGCACCGGAAGTCGACTCGAAATATCGTTTGATTATTCTCGCCGCCAAGCGCAGCAAACAGCTGCAACGTGGCGCGCGTCCGCGAATCGAAATCGATACATTGAAACATAAAAATACCCGCATCGCTCTCGAAGAGGTAATGCAGGGCCGCGTAAATTTTACGATGACCGGCGATGATGATGAGGCGTAACGCCACGGAAGTGATGCGATGCCTTGACGCTACCAGTTGGACGTGATGAGTTCGAAGTGAAAAACCTACGCACTGCTCACTGCTCACTGCTCACTGTCTTACATCCCCTTGTAGTCAGGCCCGCCGCCGCCTTCCGGCGTTACCCAGTTGATGATCTGGTAGGGATCCATGATGTCGCAGGTTTTGCAGTGCACGCAGTTTGAAAAGTTGATCTGCAACTTGCGCTGGCCGCTCGCGCCGTCGTCAACCATCTCGTAAACCGCTGCCGGACAAAAACGCTGGCAGGGGTTTCCGTATTCCTCGGCACAACGCGTGACGCATATGTTCGTATCAAGCACGTGCAGGTGTGCCGGCTGATCTTCGCTGTGGCCGACGGCGGCGTGATACACATCCGTTAATTTGTTGAAGGCAATCTTTCCGTCAAACTTCAAGCCGCTATAACGCTGCTGAATATCGTCGCCGCGGTAACCATATTCCGACAGCTTCTTCATCTCCTCATGACCGGCTTCTGCTTTCGTGCGATCGAACAAACCCCAGGCACGCCCGCCGGTGATGAATTGAAATCCGGTATTCACCATGCCCAGCCAGCGACCGTGCTTAAAGCCGGCATGGAAGTTCCTGACCTTGCGCAACTCCGGAATAATCCAGCTGTCGTTCACGAGTTCTTCATAACGCTTTAACTGCTTAGCCGAATAATCCTTCGCGAGGAGCGCCTCGAAAATAGCTTCCGCCGCCAACATCCCACTCTTGATGGCCGAATGAATTCCCTTCAGCCGTTGCGAATTAAGAAATCCGGCGCAGTCGCCCACCAGTAAAACGCCGTCAGCATAAATTTGCGGCATCGCAAAATAACCACCCGCCGCGATGGTCTTTGCGCCGTAGCGAATCATCTTCCCGCCTTCGAGCAAACGACTGATGTAAGGGTGCTGTTTGAATCGTTGGAATTCCGCGTGCGGATCGAGCAACGGATCCTTGTAATCAAGACCGGTGACGTAGCCGAGGTTGAGAATGCGATTCTGCATTCCGTAGATCCACCCGCCGCCGTAGGTTTGCGAATCTGACGGAAACCCAAGTGTGTGCGTTACGCGCCCGGTCGGATAACGATCGTCAGGCAGTTCCCAAAGCTCCTTGACGCCGATGCTGTAGACCTGTGGTTCGCGACCAGCGTTAAGACCGAGTCGCTGCACGAGCTGTTTCGTCAGCGAGCCGCGCGGCCCCTCGCCAAGCACTGTCATCTTCGCAACGAGGTCCACGCCAGGCTCAAAGTTCGGTTTGCGTTTGCCTTCCTTGTCGATTCCCTTATCTCCGGTCCGCACGCCGATGACTTTGTCGTTCTCGCCATACAACATTTCGGCGCCGGGAAACTCCGGGAAAATATTTACTCCGGCCTCTTCACACTTCTCGCCCAGCCAGGCGGTGAGACGATTGAGCGAAACAATGTAGTAACCGTGGTTCTTTAAAGGTGGCGGGGTGATCGGTGACCGCAGCGCGCGATTCTTTGTTAAGTAAAGAAAATAGTCTTCGTTGACTGTCGACTCGAGCGGCGCACCCTGCTCAACAAAATCCGGGATCAATTCTCGCAACGCCTTAGGATCCATAACCGCGCCCGAGAGTATGTGGGCGCCGACAGACGCACCCTTCTCGATAACGCCGATTTCAATTTCTCCCAGCGCTTCGCCTGTTTTCTGGCCGCTGGCCACCGCTTCGTTATGACTCTTGATCAAGCGGGACAAATGCAGCGCGCCACTAAGATTTGCCGGACCGGCGCCGACAAACACGACGTCCATCTCGAGCGTCTCACGTTCCATCAAATGCTCCTCATCCTCCAGCCAGCCAAAATGAATGACTATTCATTTTTTGCTGGAGTATAGCAAAATGGAACCGCGGGCGTCCCGCCCGCAATGAGCGCGCAGCGCGAAAAGTTCTTAAATGAGGAAGCATCCGCGGCTGTCGGCGCGGTGCGGGCGTGACGCCCGCGGTTCCTGACAGTTTGCCTTACGGGATTTCTTTGGGCAGTCTGTAGAATGAAATCAAATTCGAAAAAGTCGAGAAGTTACTGTGTCTGATCACGCGTTCACTAACCGCCTTGCGGCCGAGACGAGTCCTTATCTTCTGCAACATGCGCACAACCCCGTCGACTGGTTTCCCTGGGGCGCCGAAGCGTTTGAGGTAGCCCGGCGCGATGAAAAACCGATCCTGCTGAGCATCGGGTACTCAGCCTGTCATTGGTGTCATGTGATGGAACATGAGTCGTTCGAGAATGAAGCGATCGCCCGGTTGATGAACGAAAACTTCGTCAATATCAAAGTCGATCGCGAAGAACGGCCCGACCTCGA